>NZ_JBSFJV010000229.1:0-3420 GCF_053598235.1 Kitasatospora sp. NPDC001159 | reverse complement strand
CCGCCCGCTCCTGGAACAGCACGGACACACCATCCCCGCATCAACCGCGCGCTTCCGCACCCCCGCTGACGTGACCGCGTTCCTCGCATCCGCCCACCACGAGATCAAATCACAGTGTTGATTCTCTGCGAGCCCTTACGGCTGCGTCCTCGGTACGGTGGGGACCGATCCGGAGACGAACAGCGGTTCCGACGAGACAATGTTCGGGTGGCCGGACTTAGTGATCATTACTACGGCCTGATAGTCGAAGTTGTGTGGATCGGTCACCTGAGCCCAGGCGACTCCGGAGCACAGTACATCGACTGTTGCCTTGCCGTTCTGGGGAGGCTTTGAGGTGTGGCCGATGATGGTCCCGCTCGTTGTCGTGAGGTACGCGCTGACGGGATCTCCGCTCTGAGCGCGGTAGTCGACCTGGACAGAGTCCTTGCCCACGGGCACGCGGGAGACGGCCAGCGTGTTCGGGTCGGGCTTCCCCGTGATTTGTTGTCCGCAGGTGTTCGCCGCAGCCGGCGTCTCATGGCCGCACGCGGCGAGCAATGGCACGAGCGAGATGGCGAGCAGAGCGGCTTTGCGCTTCAAGGGGGTGCCTCCTCACGGTGGGCCCCCTCTGGTGTCCCAGAGGGGCCCCGTTGCGTTAGACGTGCGGGTTCAGGTGCAGGTTAAATGCGTTGAGGATGTCGGGGGCTTCCGTCCAGAAGAAGGAGCCTCCCCCGATAGCGGACGCGATGCCGCGGGCCTGCCGGGTGTTGCTGCCGGAGATGCTGAACACCAGCGCCCCGGAGTCACCGGGTTCTGCCATCCAGCCCGAAGACTGCCCCTGGACGCCGCGAACGGTGTGCACCGTTCCATCGTCCCAGGTGACGTTGTAATAGACATCCTGGTTGGTAACGGTGATCCCGCAGGGCACGCCGTAGCCGTCGTAGTAGGATTTGGCTCCGTCCTGGCACACGGAATCGCCGTTGTAGGAGTAGGCGTCGGAGGTCACCTGATACCACTGGCCCTGCGGCTGGTCGGCTTCGTCGGAGTTGGTTCCCGCGCCGTTGTACGCCCTGGTCCAGATGACCTGGGCGTCCCATTGGGGCTGGTCGTTGCCGACGTCCCCGACGAAGCTCCCGTAGTTGAGCTGCCAGTTTCCGACTGCGTCGCCTTCGCCGTAGACGTGGTTGCCGGATCCAGTGGCGAAGCAGTGGTCGGCGGTAATGAGATAGTCGCCACCGGAGCTGTCTTCGGCGGCGATTCCTGCAGTGCACTGGGCGGTATAGCCGGCCCTGTGGGCGGGGCCGACCAAGACGTCTCCGCCGATGAAGGGGCTGGGATCGTCCCACCGCCAGGCGATGGGGGTGATCGGGTCGCCCGCGGTGACGGTTACGGGGACGCTGTTGCCGGCCAGCTCGGCCTTGGGGCTGTTCTGTCTGTCCGGTCATCGCTTCTTCCGGGGCGCGTGGGCGGGCACGGGCTTGTCGAAGGTAGCCGTTGCGCGACGGCGCAACGCCTCGTTGCCCGGTGATAGCGCTTTGGCAATCTGTCACTTCCCATGGGAGCGGCCCGGCGTGGAGAGTGTGTCGCCTCCCATCCACTCGGCCCCACGAGGGAGATCCACCATGCCGTCTTTTGACATCAACGGCACCAGCGGCCAGGAGTTCACCGTAGGCGAGCTGGACGGAGCAGTGCGCGAGCGAGCCGGAGCGGTGCTGCGCTCACACGGGCTGGTGAGGCTCGCCAGGCTGGGCGGGCGCGACGATGTGCTCCTCGCGGCCGACTGCCTGATGTCCTCGCTGTGGCGGCACCGGGATGCCGACCCGGACGGACTGACAGTCATCCGCGACACTGGCCTCCACGCCGGACGGGCGGGCTTCGAAGGCCTGGGGCGCGGCGCCCTGGCCCTGCACACCGAGTGCGCGCAGCACCCGGATCCGCCCCGTCTGCTCCTGCTGGCGTGCGCGCGGCCGGCGACACGGGCGGCGAGAGCCTGCTGGTCGATGCCCAGGCGTCCTCGCCGAGCTGGCCGCGCACCACCCCGCCGCGATCGAGGCGCTCTCCGCGGCCCGGGCCGCCTACTTCGGCGGATCGAGCGGCCACTTCGCCCCGGTCCTCCAGCAGCTGCCTGCCGCCGCTGGCGACTGCGGTTGCGGCAGGACGACCTCGCCCGGTTCTCGCCCGACGCCCAACAGCACCTGCCCGCTCTTCGCCAGGCCATCGACCGGCACACCCACCGACTGTGCCTGGCCCCCGGACAAGGCGTCGTGCTGGACAACCACCGTCTGCTGCACGGCCGCACCGCCTTCTCGGGCGAGCGGCTGATACTGCGCGCGCTGGGCGAATCGCACGCCGCGTTCGGCCTCGGCCCCGGCTTCCCCGCGCCCTGGTCCTCGCCGAGCCCCACCGCCCCCGCACGCGGAAGCCAACCCCGCAGGCGCTCCCGGCGAACTGCGGCCCCGCGCAGGGCAACTGGCCGTCGACATGCGGCACTGCCGGCCCCACCGTCTCCTGGTGATGCGAGGCGCATCCCGCGCCCCGACTCCAGGTCCCGCAAGGGAAACCTCCGAAGGAGGTGCCACCATGGCTCAGAAGATCCCGGCCGAGACCAAGGCCGCCATGTCCGTCGTCGGCGACGAGTTCGACCTCGACGTCAGCACTGCCGAGACCACCGACGCGGCCAGCCTGCAGGTCCTTACCGACGACGGCTGCGGCGCCACCTGCGGCGCTTGCACCACCGGCGTGCACTGACCCTGCCGGCTGGTGCCCCGGGTGAACGCCCGGGGCACAGCCGCCGTCCCTGTCCCGTCTCCGAGACCCGAGGTTCGCCGCCATGCGCCCATCCGCTCCCACGGCCTGCTACCGCGCCGCCGGCGTGGCGCTCGTGCGCGCCGTCGCGCGCCCCGACCTGCCGGTTCCTGTCTGGCCGGACCTCGACGGCAACGGCCTCGCTGTGACGCACCAGCAGACTGGATGGCTGCGTACCGTGTGGGCCGACGATCGCCTTGCCCAGGCTCTCGGTCTGGCCAGCCCCGTCCTCGCCGATCGTGTCGCCCGCCTCACCGCCGCCCCTCAGCCCGATCCACGCGAAGTGCGGCGCGCCGTGCGCTCCACCGCCCGGTACCACCTGCGCAGGGCGGGCCGTCCCACGCCGTTCGGGTACTTCGCCGGCGTGCAGGCAGCATCGTTCGGACCGTCCTGCGACCTGCGGTGGGGCGACGGGCACCACGTTGTCCCCCAAGCCTCGGCGACCCGGCTTGCACGAGCGATCGAGCAACTGGAGCACCTCCCCGCCATGCTGGCCAATCTGGACGTGACACCGAACAACACCGTCCCCGTGCGCGGCGACCGGCTAGGAGCGTGTCTCAGTAACAGGCAACCCACCTGCGTCTCGTGATCATTCGTGCGGGATGATCCCGGTGTGCATGGCGAGGATGGGCTGTT
>NZ_JBSFJV010000228.1:0-3434 GCF_053598235.1 Kitasatospora sp. NPDC001159 | reverse complement strand
CTCCTCCCCACCCCACACACACTGCCGGACCTCCCCACCTACCCCTTCCAGCACCAGCACTACTGGCTCACCGCCCCCGACACCGCCGACGTCACGGCGGTCGGCCTGGCCTCCGCCGAACACCCGCTCCTCGGCGCGGCGCTGACCCGCGCCGACGGCGACGGCATGCTGTTCACCGGCCGACTCTCCACCACCACCCACCCCTGGCTCGCCGACCACACCATCGCCGGCACCGTCCTCCTCCCCGGCACCGCATTCGCTGAACTCGCTCTGCGGGCCGGGCAGGAGGCGGCCGGGTGCACCCGGATCGAGGAGCTGACGCTCCAGGCGCCGCTCGCCCTGCCCGCGCGCGGCGCGGTGAACGTGCAGGTTTCCGTCGGTGGGCCGGACACGTCCGGGCGCCACCCGGTGGACGTATACTCCGAGGCCGACTCCGCTTGGACCCGGCACGCCACCGGCTTCCTCACCGCCACCACGCCGCCGTCGTTCGCGCTGGACGTGTGGCCGCCGCAGGACGCCGAGCGGATCGACGTGGAGGACGCCTACGACCGTCTCCACGCTGCCGGGTACGAGTACGGGCCGGTCTTCCAGGGCCTGCGTGCGGCCTGGCGGTCCGGGAACGACGTGTTCGCCGAGATCCGGCTGCCCGAACTCCCGGCGGGCGCCGGGCCAGACCGGTTCGGCGTCCACCCCGCACTGCTGGACGCCGCCCTGCACCCCATCTCGCTCGGACTGACGGGCGACGACGGGGAGCCGCAGCTGCGACTGCCCTTCGCCTGGTCCGGTGTGTCGCTGTACGCGACCGGCGCGGACGTCCTGCGGGTTCGGTTGACCGCTGTCCGCCCGGACGAGTACGCGCTGCGGATCGCCGACCACACCGGCGCACCGGTCGTCGCCGTCGACTCGCTGGCCGTACGGCAGCCGGCAACGGACGGGCCCGCCGTACGTCGCGGATCGCTCTACGCCCTCGACTGGGTCGAGCTGCCGACCGCCGTCGACACCGAGCCGGACGAGGCAGGTTGGGCCGTCGCCGACCTGCGCGAGGTCGAGGGCGACGATGTCCCGGTCCGCGCCCGGGAAACGCTGCTCCGCACGCTCTCCCGCCTCCAGGCCCACCTGGCCGAGGAGAAGTCGACCCGCACCCTCGTCGTGGTGACCCAGGGCGCGACGGCCACCGCCGACGGTGAGGCGACCGACCCGGCCGCCGCCACCGCCTGGGGCCTGGTCCGTTCCGCGCAGACCGAGCACCCCGGCCGGTTCGTCGTCCTCGACGTGGATGGCTACGCCGACCTCGACACGGTCGTGCCTGCCGCCCTGGCCACCGGTGAGCCGCAACTCGCCCTTCGCGAGGGACGGTTCAGCGCACCTCGGCTGACCCCCGAAACCCCGGCCCGGTCGGCCGCGACCTGGCCCACCGACGGCACGGTCCTGGTGACCGGCGGCACGGGCGCCCTCGGCGTGCTGGCCGCCCGCCGTCTGGTCGCCGAGCACGGCGTGCGCCGGTTGGTGCTGGCCTCGCGAAGCGGCGACCGGGCGGAGGGTGCCGCCCAGCTCGCCGAGGAGCTCGCCGAGCTGGGCGCCGAGCTGCGATTCGCCGCCTGCGACCTCGCCGACCGCGCCGCCGTCGCCGAACTCCTCTACGGCATCGCCGACTTGACCGCCGTCGCACACTGCGCCGGGGTCCTCGACGACGCCCCGGTGGAGTCGCTGGACGCCGACAGCGTCGACCGCGTCCTACGTCCCAAGGCCGACGCCGCCTGGCACCTGCACGAGCTGACCCGCGACCGCGGCCTCTCCGCGTTCGTCCTGTATTCCTCCATCGCCGGCACCGTCGGCAGTGCGGGCCAGGCCAACTACGCGGCCGCCAACGCCTTCCTGGACGCCCTCGCCCAGCACCGCCGCGCCGAAGGCCTGCCGGCCACCAGCCTCGCCTGGGGTCTGTGGGACCGGGGCGACGGCATGGCGGGCCGTCTCGCGGACGCCGATGTCGACCGCCTCTCCCGCACCGGCATCGCCCCGCTCCCCGTCGAGGACGGGCTGGCGCTTCTCGACCTGGCGCCCGTGCTGACCCGCGCGGTCGCCGTCCCGGCCCGGCTCGACCTCGCCGGACTGCGCACCGCGGGCCACGTGCCCGCCGTGTTCGCCCGACTGGTCAAGCCCGCCAGGCTGCGAAAGGTGTCCGAGGCGGGCCCGGCCGGCTCCGACGGCTCGAACGCACTGGCCCTCCGGCTCACCGAGCTCGCCCCGGCCGAACAGGAGCAGTTCCTGCTGGACCTGGTGCGCGGGCAGCTCGCCGTCGTCCTCGGTCACGCGTCAGCAGCGGCGATCGACGCCGAACGCGCTTTCAAGGACCTCGGGTTCGACTCGCTGAGTTCGCTCGAAATGCGCAATCGCCTCAACAACGCGACCGGTCTGCGGTTGCCGAGCACCTTGCTGTTCAACCACCCCACGCCCCTCGCCGTCGCGCGCCAGCTCCGGACGGAACTCGTCGGCACAACCGACGCCGTCACCGCCGTGAAGGCCACTGTCGCCGCCGGCCAGGACGACCCCGTGGTGATCGTCGGGATGGCCTGCCGCTACCCCGGCGGAGTCCATTCCCCCGAGGACCTGTGGCGGCTGGTCGCGGACGGCGTGGACGCCATCGGCGCCTTCCCCGACAACCGCGGCTGGGACCTCGACGCGCTCTACGACCCAGACCCGGACAAGCACGGCAAGACCTACCTCCGCGAGGGCGGGTTCCTCTACGACGCCGACCGGTTCGACGCCACCTTCTTCGGCATGAGCCCGCGCGAGGCCCTGGCCACCGATCCCCAGCAGCGGCTCCTCCTCGAAACCGCCTGGGAGACCTTCGAGCACGCGGGCATCGACCCGGCCGCCCTGCGCGGCAGCGACACCGGCGTGTTCACCGGCGTCATGTACCACGACTACGGCGGACGGCTGCGCGAGGCGCCTGAGGGCTTCGAGGGCTACCTCGTCAACGGCAGTGCAGGCAGTGTTGCTTCGGGCCGGGTCTCGTACACCTTCGGGCTGGAGGGCCCGGCGGTGACGGTGGACACCGCGTGCTCGTCGTCTCTGGTCGCCCTGCACCTGGCCGCCCAGGCGCTGCGCAACGGCGAGTGCTCGCTCGCCCTGGTCGGCGGCGTGACCGTGATGGCCACGCCGGCCGTGTTCGTCGAGTTCAGTCGGCAGCGCGGGCTGTCGGCGGACGGGCGCTGCAAGGCCTTCGGTGCGGGCGCGGACGGCACCGGCTGGGCCGAGGGCGTCGGGCTGCTGCTCGTGGAGCGGCTGTCGGACGCGGAGCGCAACGGGCACCGGGTGCTGGCGGTCGTGCGCGGCAGCGCCGTCAACCAGGACGGTGCCTCCAACGGGCTCACCGCCCCCAACGGGCCGTCGCAGGAGCGGGTCATCCGGCAGGCGCTGGCCAACGCCCGGCT
>NZ_JBSFJV010000227.1:0-3445 GCF_053598235.1 Kitasatospora sp. NPDC001159 | reverse complement strand
ACGAGCCCGCCATCGCCGCACCCCGCCCGCAGCCGCCGGCCGCGGGGCCGGGCCGACCACGCGGACGCGCCCCGGGTCACCGGTGTGCGGCCGCCCCCGCCCCGCGCGGGCCCGGCCCGTCAGAGGCCGAACGCGGTCAGCAGGGCCGCGAACGCGTACACCGGCGGGCAGAGCGTCGTCGTGGACGACAGGCAGTCGTCGACGGCGTGCCGGCTCTGGTCGTTCTGCGCGTACGCCGGCGCGGCACTGTCGCGGCCGGCGAGGCCGCCCAGGGCGGCCCGGGCCCGCAGCGCCGCGTAGCTGCCCGGGCGGGCGCACGTGCTGCGGGTTTCCGGCATCGGGGAACAGCCGGGCCCGGCGTGGCCATCGCGGGAGCCACCGCGATGGCCACGCGCGGGCCCACGACCACGTCGAAGCGCGATGCCCGTCAGGCCATCGGGGCCCCCGCGAACGCACGATGGAAGATCACCCCTGGCGGGGGCCTGTCCTTGCCGAAGATCGGCGAGGTGCGGGTGAAGTGGTCCCGCGTCCTGCCGTCGGTGAGCCCGGGGAGCGGAAGTCAACGCGCGCGCAGCAGCAGATGCCCGCGCCGGAAGCGCTCGTCGTCGCCGGGCTCGCGCAGCATGCGGCCGATCTCGGCGAAGCCGGCCCCGGCCGCGAGTTCGGCGAGGGCGTCGATGGGCCAGCGGTAGGCGGGCGCCACCTTGTGGTCGAAGGGCGTGACCGGATCGCCCTCGGACTCGAAGAAGGCCAGCAGCGCGTGCCCGCCCGGCGCCAGCACCCGGTGGAACTCGGCCAGGTAGGCGGGCAGTTCGGCCGGCGGGGTGTGGATGAGCGAGTACCAGGACACCACCCCGCCCAGCTGCCCGTCGGCCGTCTCCAGCGCGCCCATCGAGCCCACCTCGAAGCGCGGCCCCGGGTACGTCTGGCGGGCGATGCCGATGAGCGCCGGCGACAGGTCGACGCCGAAGACGTCCAGCCCCGACTCCCGCAGGGCCGCGGTCAGGTAGCCGGGCCCGCAGCCGAGGTCCGCCACCGGGGCGGGGCCGGCGGCCCGGACGAGGTCGGCGAACGCGGTGACGAACGAGCGGTCCAGCGGCAGGTCGGCGAGCCCGCCGCGGACGAGGTCGGCGTAGCGCACGGCCACCGCGTCGTAGGCGTCGGCGGTCGCGGTCGGGTACGTCGCGGTCGGGGCCGGCGTGGTCGGGTAGGGCGAGGATTCGGACACGGGGAACGACCCTAGACCATTCGTCGGACCATCCGTCAGGCCGACCCGGGGACCGGTAATCCCTGGCTGAGGCGGGCCCGCTCGCGCCATGCTGGGCCGCATGATCGACCGTGACGCCCTCGCCGACTTCCTCAGCCGCTCCCGCGCCCGCCTGGCCCCCGCCGACGTCGGGCTGGCGCCCGGGGCCCGGCGCCGCACCCCCGGGCTGCGCCGGGAGGAGGTGGCGCAGCTGGCGGGACTGTCCGTCGACTACTACGCGCGCCTGGAACAGCGGCGCGGGCCGCAGCCCTCGCCGCAGTTGCTGGCCGCGCTGGCCCGGGCGTTGCGGCTGAGCGGGGACGAGCGCGACCACCTGTTCCACTTGGCCGGCCACGAGCCGCCGCGCCGCCACGGCGTGCTGACGCATGTGCGCCCGGGGCTGCTGCTGATCCTGGACCGACTGCACGACACGCCCGCGCAGGTGGTCTCCGACCTCGGGGACGTGTTGGCGCACAACGCGATGGCCGCCGCCGTGTTCGGGGACCTCGCCGTGCTGGCGCCCGAGCGGCGCAACCTGCTGCTGCGCTGGTTCACCGACCCGGCGAGCCGCGTCCTGTTCCCGCCCGAGGACCACGACGCGCTCGCCCGCGCCCATGTGGCGGGCCTGCGAGCGGTGCACGCGGCCCGCCCGGGGGACCGGCGGGCCGCTGAGCTTCTCACCGAACTCCTCGCCACCGGTGAGGAGTTCGCCGCGTACTGGGAGCGCCACGAGGTGGCGGTGCGGCGCAGCGGGGCCAAGCGGGTGCTGCACCCGGTGGTGGGGGAGCTGGAGCTGGAGTGCGAGGTGCTGGCCGCGGGTGGGCAGGACCAGCTGCTGCTGGTGCACACCGCGCCGCCCGGCAGTGAGAGCGCCTCGCGGCTGGAGCTGCTGCGGGTGGTCGGCGCCTCGGTGTGACGCCCCGGCTGCGGCGCGTCAGGGGCCGCTGCCCGTAGGCTGGGCGGGCCGAAGGCGGCACAGAACATCACCGAAGCGACAGAGTGGCAGAAGCGGGCAGGCAGGGGCATGCAGTTCGACGACCAGGGCGACCTCGACACCTCGCAGGTGGACGACCGGCGCGGCTTGCCCGGCGGGAAGGTCGCCATCGGCGGCGGGGCCGTGGGCCTGGTCGCGGTGCTGGTCGCGGTCCTCCTCGGCGTCGATCCCAAGCTGCTGGGCCTGTCCTCCGGGGGAGGCGGCACGTCCTCCTCCGGAGCCCGCACCAGCGGCGAGGTGCAGCAGTCCTGCAAGAGCGGCGCGGACGCCAACAGGCGCCAGGACTGCCGGATCACGGCGGTCACCAACAGCCTGCAGGAGTTCTGGCGCACCGAGCTGCCGCAGCGCACCAAGGTGGCGTACAAGCCCGCCCGGACGGTGCTGTTCACCGGCCGGGTCTCCACCGCCTGCGGGCCGGCGACCTCGGCGGTGGGCCCGTTCTACTGCCCCGGCGACCAGCAGGCCTACTTCGACCTCGGCTTCTTCGACGAGCTCTCCACCCGCTTCGGCGCCAAGGGCGGTCCCTTCGCCGAGTCCTACGTGGTCGCCCACGAGTACGGCCACCACATCCAGACCCTCACCGGCGCGATGCAGAAGGTCGGAGGCGACCGCCAGGGCGCCGACAGCGCCTCGGTGCGCCTGGAACTGCAGGCCGACTGCTACGCCGGGGTGTGGGCGCACCACGCCACCACCACCCCGCAGCCCTCCACCGGTCGTCCGCTGATCGCCGCCCTCACCGACCAGGACATCGCCCAGGGCCTGGACGCGGCCGCGGCCGTCGGCGACGACCGGATCCAGAAGCAGGCCACCGGGAAGATCAACCCGGAGGCGTGGACGCACGGCTCCTCCGACCAGCGCAAGGCCTGGTTCACCACCGGCTACCGCAGCGGCGACCTCACCCAGTGCGACACCTTCTCCGGCAAGGTCTAGTACTGCCATCACAGTCATGGGGTGTGGCCTCGGTGTTCGTAGTGGCTGAGGCGGACTGACGGGCCGCCGATCAGCGGGGGTTGGTGCTCCCGGCGCACTTCGCCGGACCCGGCGTCGCGCGCGTCACCCGCTGCGGCGCGGGGCTCGTCGCACGCTGGGCATGACCGGGGGAAAGGGGCGCTCCTGCTTGATGTGTGGGTCATGCTGTCGCGGGTTGGCGTCCCGGTAGTGTCGGGCGTTCGCCTCCGAGGGTGAGCATGACCAGGGCGATGACG
>NZ_JBSFJV010000226.1:0-3593 GCF_053598235.1 Kitasatospora sp. NPDC001159 | reverse complement strand
GCGCAGCGCCTGTGCGGCGAGGTGGAGGGCGACCAGGGAGGAGGAGCAGGCGGTGTCGATGGTGACGGCCGGGCCCTCCAGCCCGAAGGTGTAGGCGAGCCGTCCGGACAGCACGCTGCCGGTGCTCCCGGTGCGCAGGTAGCCCTCCAGCTCCTCCGGTGCACGCTGGACCCGACCGGCGTAGTCCTCGTACATCACGCCGGCGAAGACGCCGGTCCGGCTGCCGCGCAGGGCGGCCGGGTCGATGCCCGCGTGCTCGAAGGACTCCCACGCGGTCTCCAGCAGCAGGCGCTGCTGCGGGTCGGTGGCCAGCGCCTCGCGCGGGCTCATGCCGAAGAAGTCGGCATCGAACTCGGCGGCCTGGTGGAGGAAGCCGCCCCGGCGGGTGTAGGAGGTGCCGGAGTGCTCCGGGTCGGGGTGGTACAGCTCGTCGAGGTTCCAGCCGCGGTTGCCGGGGAACTCGCCGATGGCGTCGGTGCCGCTCGCGACCAGCCGCCACAGGTCCTCGGGGGAGGCGACGCCGCCCGGGTAGCGGCAGGCCATGCCGACGATCGCGATCGGGTCCTGGGCGCGGGCGAGGAGTCCCTCGTTCTCGGCCCGCAGCCGCTCGGTCTCCTTGAGCGAAGCGCGGAGCGCGCGGACGATCTTGTCGGTGGACGCGTTGGAAGTCGGGGACGTGCTGGAAGTCATGGTGTTCTGCTCCACAGGCCGGGCTGGTTCAGGACTTGTCGTCGTCGAGCGCCAGCTCGATCAGGTCGTCGAGGTCCATCTCGTCGATGTCCGCGAGATCGGTGCTGCGGCGGGTCTCCGCCGTGGGTGTGCCGGTCGGCTCGGCCGCCAGGCGCAGCAGCGCCTCGGCGAGGCCCGCCTCGCGCAGCCGGGCCGGCGGGATGGCCGCGAGCGCGCGGCGCAGCTCCTCGTCGTCCGCGTCGGCGGGTGAGCCGCCGGTCTCGCCGACGAGTTGCGTCAGCAGGTGCGCGGCGAGCGCCTCCGGCGTCGGGTGGTCGAACAGCAGGCTGGCGGGCAGCCGCAGGCTGGCGGCCGCGCCGAGCCGGTTGCGCAGTTCGATCGCGGTCAGCGAGTCGAAACCGAGTAGGTTGAACGCGGTCTGCCGACCGACCGCGTCCGGCGAGGAGTGGGCCAGGACGGTGGCGACCTCCTCGCGGATCAGGGTGAGCAGGGCGTCCGTCCGGGCCTCTACCGGGAGGGCGGAGATCCGCTCGCGAAGGGGGATCTGCCCGGTGGCTGCCTCGACGGCGCGTCGGGCCGGTGCACGGAGCAGTCCGTTCAGCAGCGCGGGCAGGTGGCCCTCCGCCGCCGCCTCGCGCAGCGGCCGCAGGTCCAGCCGGGCGGGCACCAGCGTCGGCCGGTCCCCGGCGCGCAGCGCCGCGTCGAACAGCGCCAGGCCGTCCTGCTGGTCCAGGGGCGCGATGCCGGTGCGGGCAAGCCGCCGCAGGTCCGCCGCGCCGAGCTCAGCGGCCATGCCGTCCGGGTCGGCCCACAGGCCCCAGGCCAGCGCGAGGGCCGGGCGGCCCTCCGCCGAGCGCAGGTGCGCCAGGGCGTCCAGGAAGGCGTTGGCCGTCGCGTAGTTGGCCTGGCCGGCCGCGCCGAGCGTGCCCGTGGTGGACGAGAACAGCACGAAGGCCGCGAGGTCCTGGTCGCGGGTCAGCTCGTGCAGGTGCCAGGCCGCGTCGACCTTCGGGCGCAGCACGGCGCTCAGCCGCTCCTCGGTCAGCGCGGTCAGCGGTGCGTCGTCCAGGACGCCCGCCGCGTGCACGACGGCGGTCAGCGGGTGCTCGGCCGGAACGGCGGCGAGCGTGCGGGCGAGCTGCTCGCGGTCGGCGGTGTCGCAGGCCGCGAAGTCCACCTCCGCACCGAGGGCGGCCAGTTCGGCCGTCAGCTCGGCCGCGCCGGGCGCCTCGACGCCTCGGCGGCTGACCAGCAGCAGACGGGTGACGCCGTGCTCGGTGACCAGGCGTCGGGCCACGGACCGGCCCAGGGCGCCGGAGGCGCCGGTGAGCAGGACGGTGCCGACCGGGTTCCACGGCTTGGTACCGTCGACGGGCAGTTCGCGGACCCGGGTCAGCCGGGGCGCGTGCAACTCACCGTTGCGGACGGCGAGTTCCGGCTCGCCGCTGTCCAGGGCGTGGGCCAGGAGGGCGGGGGAGAGCTGCGGCTCGTCGTCGAGGTCCAGCAGGACGATCCGGCCGGGGTGCTCCAGTCGCGCCGCCCGGACCATGCCCCAGAGCGGGGCCTGTGCCGGATCAGGACGCTCACCGGGGCGGACGGCCGCCGCGCCGCGGGTCACCAGCACCAGGGTGGTGTCGGCGAGTCGCTCCTCGGCCGTCCAGGACCGCAGCAGCGCGAGGGTCTCGCGGGCGGCGGCGTGGACGACGGCGGGAACATCCAGGTCGGCGTCGGTGGACGGTGCCGGGACCAGGACGGCGTCCGGCAGCTCGGGCGCTACCAGGAGCGCGGCGAGGTCCGGGTGCGCGGCGACAGGCAGGTCGGCCAGGTCGGGGTGGGCCGCGCCGCCGAGCAGGACGCAGACGGGGTTTCGGGAACCGGCGGTCGGCGCGACGGTGGTGGTCCAGTCGACCAGGTAGAGCGAGTCGAGGGCGGTGTCCCCGGCGGCGCGCAGCTGAGCGGCGCGGACCTGGCGGGACACCATCGACCGCACCGACAGCACCGTCCGGCCGTCGCTGTCCGCCAGGGTCAGCTGGGCGTCATCGGGGCCGTTGGGGCGGATCCGGACCCGCAGTTCTGCGGCGTCCCCGGCCGCCTGCAGGGTGACGCCGCTCCAGGCGAACGGCAGCCGGACCGGCGCGGCCGGGTCGGCGGAGTCCGGGATCAGCAGGTGCAGGGCCGCGTCCAGCAGCGCCGGGTGCAGCGCGTAGCCGGCCGCGTCCGTCGGCTGCTCGGTCGGCAGGGTGACCTCGGCGAACAGCTCCTCGCCGCGCCGCCAGGCGGCGGTGACGCCCTGGAACAACGGACCGTAGCCGTAGCCCTGGGCGGCCAGGCGGTCGTAGCGGCCCTCGGTCGGCAGCGGCTCGGCCCCGGCGGGCGGCCAGGCGGCCAGGTCGTCCGCCTCGGCGGTGCTCGGCTCCGATGTGGGCTCGGCCAGGAAGCCGGTGGCGTTGCGCGTCCACGGGGTCTCGTCCGAGGCCTCCTCGGGGCGGGAATGGACGGCGATCCGGCGGCGGCCGGTGGCGTCCCGCGCCTCGACCGACAGCTGCACCTGGACGCCCGTACGGTCCGGGACCGGCAGCGGTGCCTCCAGCGTCAGCTCGTCCAGGACGGGCAGACCGATCCGCGCGCCGACCGAGAGCGCCAGCTCCACGAGCGCGGCGGCGGGTAGCAGTGCGGTGTCGAACACCTCGTGCTCGGCGAGCCAGGGGTGGGTGGCGGTGGAGAGCCGGCCGGTGAAGAGGTGCCTGTCCGAACCGGCCAGCGGGACGGAGGCGCCGAGGAGCGGATGCTCGGTGGCGGCGAGGCCGATGGCGGCGATGTCGCCGGTCTCGGCGGGGAGGTCGAGCCAGTAGTGCTGGTGCTGGAAGGGGTAGGTGGGGAGGTCCGGCAGTGTGTGTGGGGTG
>NZ_JBSFJV010000225.1:0-3802 GCF_053598235.1 Kitasatospora sp. NPDC001159 | reverse complement strand
TTGCACTCGCGTCATGCAAGACGATCTACCGGATTAGACCCTGTCACGAGGGCGAATCCCGCAGATTGATCACAAGCCGATACGCGCCCTAGCCGCGGCGGGCATCCGCTGACACCGCTGCCCGCGCCCGCCGTCGTCGAGGCGGCCCTCACAGCTTCGCGAGCGCCCCCTCCACGTCCGCCCACAGGTCCTCCGGGTGCTCGATGCCCACCGAGACCCGCACCGTCCCCGGGCCGATGCCCGCCGCCGCCAACTCGGCGTCCGAGAGCTGCCGGTGGGAGGTGCTGGCGGGCCGGATGCAGCACCAGGGTCTGGACGCCGCCGAGCGAGGGGGCCAGCGAGGCCAGGCGGACGGACTCGGTGAAGGTGCGGGCCGCCTCGCGGCCGCCGGACAGGTCGAAGACGAGGACGCCGCCCTGGCCGTCCGGCAGGAGCCGGCGGGCGCGGTCGTGGTCGGGGTGGGTGGGCAGGCCCGGGTAGTGGACGGCGGAGACCGCCGGGTGGGCGGCCAGGCGGGTGGCCAGGTCGAGGGCGGTGTCGCAGTGGCGGCGGACCCGCAGGGCGAGGGTCTGCAGGCCCCGCAGGGTCAGCCAGGCGGCGAACGGGTCCGCGCTGGCGCCCAGCTCGGTCGCGAACTGCCAGACCTTCCGGCGCAGTTCGGCGTCGGCGAAGACCGCGATCCCGGCCAGGACATCCGAGTGCCCGCCCAGGTACTTGGTGGCCGAGTGGATCACCACGTCCGCACCGTGCTCGATCGGCCGGCACAGCAACGGGGTCGCGAAGGTGTTGTCCACGACGCTCACCACCCCCGCCCGCTTGGCGGCGCCGATCAGCCCCGTCAGGTCGGTGACCCGGGTGGTCGGGTTGGAGACCGTCTCCAGGTGCAGCAGCCGGGTGTTGGGCCGCAGGGCGGCCTCGACCTCGCCCGGGTCGTCGCCCGTGACGTGGGTCACCTCGACGCCCCACCGCTCCGCGAGGTCGGCCAGCATCGCGAAGGTGCCGCCGTACAGGCTCCGTTGGGCGATCACGTGGTCGCCGGAGCGCAGCAGGGCGAGCAGCACGGTGTTGATCGCGCCCATGCCGGAGGCGGTGGCGATCGCGCCGGTGCCGCCTTCGAGGTCGGCGACGGCGGTCTCCAGCGAGCGGACGGTCGGGTTGCCGAAGCGGTTGTAGAAGAACGCCTCGCCCGGTTCGGCGAAGGCCCGTGCGAGCGCGTCGCTGCTGTCGAAGGCGAACAGGTGACCCTGGTGCAGCGGGATGCCCAGCGGGCGGCTGCCGACGGCCTCGGCGAGCGGCGGGTGGACGATCCGGCTGTCGGGGCGCAGCGCGTCGGGGTTCGGGTGGAAGTCGCTCATGCCGTCATTCTGGGCCGCTTCCGCCCGGCCCGACAGGGCCAATCACAGCCGGGTGGCCCGGTCCGGACGCCGAAGGGGGCACCTGGACCGGGCGCTCGGGCTCGACCGGTCAGCGACTGCGGCAGGTCAGCGGCTGCGGCGGAAGATCCGCTTCACGAGGTGGATGATGCCCCAGATCACCAGGATGATGAACAGAATGATCAGGATGATCACGACCAGCAGGAACTTGCCGAGCTTGGCGAAGAAGCCCGACTTCTTCTTCTCCTGCTTGGCCGCGAGGTGCGCAGCGGAGGCGGACGCGGCCACCTCGGAACGGACGCCCTGGGCGGCGTTCGTGGCAACCGGTCCCCCCGCGACGGCCGCGGTGCCCGGGGCGGCGGCGGCCGCGACGGTCCGGGGCGCGGCCACCGCCGTCGCGCTCGACGCCGCGGTGCTCAGGCCCACGGCAGCCAGCAGTGCCACCAGGGCGCCGGCTATCGAACGTGCGATCCGGTGAGTCATCGTGCTCCTCGTACAGGTCCGGAGCAGCGAGGATGAGTCACAGCCGACCAGCTCTCCTGGCCTGACCAGTGATTTTCTCATCTACGCTTAGTATGCTCCTCTGAAGTTCTACAGCGGTGTAAAAGTTTAGCGACGGGCCTGCCCGGATCGGCTCAGACCCCGGGCCACGCGAATCCACCGCTTCAACGGGGGTTCCGTGGCAACTGTGGAGGATGACGCCGTGTCGGGTCGCAGGGGTTCCCCCGAAGCCGAGAATTCACCGCACCGCCCCGGCGGACGACGGGCCGCAGGCCGGAAAACCGCCACAGACAACGACATATCGGACGACCGTCCGACGAGTCGGGCCAAGCCCAAGCGTAAACGCAGCACCAAGCAGAAGGTGCTCTGGGTCACAGCCGGCTGCACCTCCCTCCTCCTCATCGGCGGCGGCGCCCTCTACTACCGCCTGAACAGCAACATCACCACCTTCGACCGCGACGCCCTCAGCAAGGACCGCCCGGAGGCCGCCGCCCCGGACGCCCAGGGCCGCACCCCGGTGAACGTCCTGATGATCGGCTCCGACAGCCGCGGCAACGGCAACAGCGACCTGGGCGGCGGCGGGGACGAGGGCGCCCGCTCGGACACCGCGATCCTGCTGCACGTCTACGCCGACCACAAGCACGCCGTCGGCATCTCGATCCCCCGCGACTCCCTGGTCAACATCCCGCCGTGCAAGCTCCCCAACGGCAAGTGGACCAAGGAGCAGACCAATGTGATGTTCAACAGCGCCTTCGCGGTGGGCAACACCGAGCAGGGCAACCCGGCCTGCACCCAGAACGCCGTCGAGAAGCTCACCAACCTGCGGGTCGACCACACCATCGTGGTGGACTTCAACGGCTTCGCCACCATGACCAAGGCGGTCGGCGGCGTGGACGTCTGCCTGCCGAACGACATCCACGAGGGAGACCTCAACCCCAACCTCGGCCACAAGGGCAAGCTGATCTTCGCCAAGGGCAAGCAGAAGGTCGAGGGACAGGCCGCGCTGGACTTCGTCCGGGTCCGCCACGGCATCGGCGACGGCTCCGACATCGGCCGCACCAAGCGCCAGCAGGCCTTCCTCTCCTCGCTCATCAAGCAGGTCAAGTCGCAGGGCATGGACCCGACCACCCTGCTGCCGCTGGCCGACGCGGCGACCAAGTCGCTGACCGTCGACCCCGACCTCGGCACGGCCGCCAAGCTGATGTCCTTCGCCATGTCGATCAAGGACGTGGACCTGCACGACATCAAGTTCATCACCGCCCCGTGGCGGTACGAGGGCCCGCGCGTCGCCCTGGTCCACCCCGACGTGGACCAGCTCTGGGCCGCCCTCAAGGCCGACCGCACCATCGACGGCCAGGACGCCAGCGCCCAGCGTCCGGACGCCCCCGACACCGCCGCCCCCAGCACCCCGCCCGCCGCGGCGACCCCACCCCCCACCGCGAACGCCAAGAACGCCGAGATCAAGGTCGCCGTGCTCAACAGCACCGGCGAGTCCGGCGTCGGCGGCAAGGCGGCCGAGACCGTCAAGGGCGCCGGCTACACCGTGGGCACCATCGGCAACGCGCCCGGCAAGCCCCGCAGCACCACCGTGGTCGAGTACGGCACCGGCGAGCGCGCCGCCGCCGAGGAGGTGGCCAAGCTCTTCCCGGGCGCGAACGTCCAACCCGGCGGCAAGGGCCTGAGCGTGGTGGTTGGCCACGACTTCGCCGCCGCCAACCCGGCCCCCGCCGCCTCGGCGCCCGGCGCGAACCCCGGCGCCCCGGCCCCGCTGCCCTCCAGCGTCAGCGGCACCGCCCGCTCGGCGGACGACGACCCCTGCGCCAACGTCTCCTACGGCTGAGCCCCGACCGCGGAACGGACGACGGCGGGGCCCAAGGGCATCAACTACCTCCGCCTCGGCGCCATCCACCTGCGGACCTACTTCACCC
>NZ_JBSFJV010000224.1:0-3817 GCF_053598235.1 Kitasatospora sp. NPDC001159 | reverse complement strand
CTCGCCCTTCCAGGCTCCGGTGCCGCCGCGCCCGCCGCCAGGGGGCCGGTGGGGTCTTCCCGCTGGGCCGGTGGGCCCCTCCGTGTCCGGCGCCCCGGGCCGTACGCGCCTACGCTGGTCAGGGGCGTCCGGCGAGCCGTGGAGGATTCCTTGGGCAGCGCATCGGAGAGTTCCACCCCCGTGCCGAGGCTGCGTCTGGACGAACTGCTGGAGGAACTCCAGGCACGTCTGGACGCGGCCCGGGGGACCCGCGACCGCGTGCACAGCCTGCTGGAGGCAGTACTGGCCGTCGGCCGCGACCTGGAGCTGTCCCAGGCCCTCCAGCACATCGTCGAGGCGGCCGTCACCCTGGTGGACGCCGAGTACGGCGCCCTGGGCGTGATCGGCGAGGACCAGCGGCTGTCCCAGTTCATCCCGGTCGGCGTCACGGACGACCAGGTCAAACAGATCGGCGCCCTGCCGTCCGGGCACGGCATCCTCGGCGAGCTGATCCGCCACCCCGAGCCACTGCGACTCACCCGGATCGCCGACCACCCGGCCTCCCACGGCTTCCCGGCCCATCACCCGCCGATGCGGTCCTTCCTGGGGGTGCCGATCCGGATCCGGGACCGCGTGTTCGGCAACCTTTACCTGACCGAGAAGCGCGGCGGGGGCGAGTTCGACGCCGAGGACGAGTCCGTGCTCGCCACCCTCGCCGTCGCCGCCGGGGTCGCGATCGACAACGCCCGCCTCTACGCCCGCGCCCGGCGGCGGCAGCGCTGGCTGGAGGCCAGCGCCGAGGTCACCAGCAGCCTGCTGTCCGGCAGCGCGGAGCAGGAGGTGCTCGACCTGCTGGTCGCCCGGGCCGCCGAGATCGCCGGCGCGGACCTCGCCGTCGTCGCCGTACCGCTGCCGGACAACGGCGAGCTGGAAGTGCGGATCGCCGTCGGACTCGGCGCGGAGCAGCACCGGGGTCTGGTGGTGGCGATCGAGGGCTCGTTCATGGGCGCGGCCGCCCGCACCGGCGGGATCGTGGTGAGTCCGGACGTCCGGAAGGACCCCCGGATCACGGTCGGCCAGCCCCGCTGGGAGGGCCTGGGACCGGCGGTCGTGGTGCCCGTCGGCACGGCCGAGCGCGGGATCCGCGGTGTGCTGATGCTGGCCCGCGCGGCCGGTGCGCCGTTGTTCGACGAGGGCGAGTCCGGGCCGCTGCTGGGCTTCGCCGGCCAGGCCGCGGTCGCGATGGAACTCGCGGAGCGCCGCCGCGACTCCGAGCAGGTGGCACTGCTGAAGGAACGCGACCGGATCGCCCGCGACCTGCACGACCTGGCCATCCAGCGGCTCTTCGCCACCGGGATGACCCTCCAGGGCGCCACCCGCTTCATCGAGCACCCCGAGGCGACGGACCGCGTCCTGCGGGCGATCGACGACCTGGACGAGACCGCGAAGACCATCCGCGCCACCATCTTCGGCCTGCGCCTGCGCGAGTCCGGCCCGGCCGCGAGCGGCCTGCGCGCCCGGCTCGTCGACGTCGTCGACCGCGCCGCCCGCACGCTCGGCTTCACCCCGGCGCTGCGGATGACCGGCCTGCTCGACGCCACCGTCCCCGCCGAGATCGCGGACGCCGCCATCGCCGTCCTGGAGGAAGCCCTGTCCAACGCCGCCCGCCACGCGAAGGCCACCTCCGTCGAGGCCACGATCTCCGCCGACCAGGAACTGACCGTCACCGTCACCGACGACGGCATCGGCCTCCCCGAAAGCGGCCGCCGCAGCGGCCTCACCAACCTCACCGACCGCGCCACCACCCTGGGCGGCACCTTCACCGCCCACACCCGCCCCGAGGGCGGCACCGAACTGGTCTGGCAGGTCCCGCTGCCGGACGCCTGAACGCACTGGCGCCCTGGCTGTCCCCGCTGTGATCGTGTTTCGCGGCGCGGTGCGCGAGCCGCGGTACGGCTGAGCCCCGTCGCGAACGGCGGGCCTCCCGGCGGGATCGGCCGCTACCCCTCCCGGCCCAGCACCTCCCTGACCGCCAGCCTGGGTGTCGGGGCTCCCTCGGGGCCGTAGCCGAGGCGGATCAACATCTGGACGTGGCCGGGGCGTTGGTGCGGGTCGCGAGTTTCCCAGCGCAGGTGGGGCCACTCCATGGCCTGGTGCAGCAGGGAGGCACGGACGCCGTGGACGGTGGCGGCGAGCAGGACGTGTTCCAGGGCGAGGCCGGCGCGCAGCCAGTCCTCGGGGGTGTCGTGCTCGGTGGCGAGGACGGCGATGCGCGGCTCGTGCTCGAAGAGGGCGGGGGCCCGGTGCTCGACGGCGTGGATGGCCGTGAAGTCCCGCATCGGTAGGTGGCCGGCCAGGTCCTGGGAGCCGAGCGCGGCGAGCGGGATGCCGTAGGGCGGTGCGTCGCCGGTGCGGATCCAGCTGCGGCTCTCGTCGCGCTGGGCCTCGTCGGTGGTGTTGCGGCGTTCGGCCTCGGCGGTGAGGTGGAGCAGGCGGGCGGTCTCGGCGTGGTCGGGCAGGTGGAGGGTGGCGTCTTCGGCGCGGGCGGCCGCGACCAGTTCGTCGAGGACGGCCGGCGGGACGGGCTCGTCGGTGAACGGCGTACGGATGGAGTGCCGGCGCCAGATCGCCTCGTACAGCCGCACGGTGCCCGGGGCGGACACGGCGGCTGCGGCGTCGAGGCCGACGGCGGCGAGCAGATCGGGTTCCGCCGGATCGGGCAGCAGGCGCACCTCGGGCGCCCAGCCGAGGTGGCGGGCGGCGACCCGCAGGTTGAGGACGGCCGCGCCGACGGAGATGTGCAGCGCCCGGCCCTGCGGGTCGGCGGCCGGGACGGCCCGGCTGTGGTCGGCCCGGACCTCAAGGGTGGAGGTGGCCGGCTGGAGGCGGAAGCGCCAGGGCTGGCTGTTGTGGATCGAGGGCGCGGCGACCGCGGCGGAGACGAGATTCTCCAGGGCGGCGGCGTCGAGGGCGAGGGTGGGCATGGCGGCCTCCTCGACCGTCACGGAGGGTGGACCACTTCCACCGTGCGGCCGGGGTCCGGTGAGGCGCTTGGGCCGTTCGGCTCAATCTCCGGGCCCACCCGGCTCAGTGCCGGCCCGGGTGGTGCTGCTCGGGCGGCTCGGCGTGGGCGGCGAGGACGGCGGCCTGGAGGCGGCGCTCGACACCCAGCTTGGCGAGCAGCCTCGAGACGTGGTTCTTCACGGTCTTCTCGGCGAGATAGAGTTCCTCACCGATCTCCCGGTTGGTCTTGCCCTCCCCCACCAGCGCGAGGATCTCGCGCTCACGCGGGGTGAGCCCGGCGAGCGCGGCGTCGGTCCCGCTCTCCTCGTGGTGGCGCAGGCTCTCCATCAGCTTGCGGGTGGTGGCCGGGTCGAGCATGGACTGGCCGGAAGCCACCGTACGGACCGCGCTGACCAGTTCGCCGCCCTTGACCTGCTTCAGGACGTAGCCGGCCGCGCCCGCCATGATCGCGTCGAGCAGGGCGTCGTCGTCGTCGAAGGAGGTCAGCATCAGGCAGACCAACCCCGGCATCCTGTCGCGCAACTCCCGACAGACGCTCACACCGTCGCCGTCCGGGAGCCTCACGTCGAGCACGGCGACGTCCGGACACAGCGCGGGCACCCGGGCGATGGCCTGCGCGCAGCTGTCACCCTCGCCGACGACCTCGATGTCCGGTTCGGCCTCCAGGAGGTCGCGCACCCCCCGGCGGACCACCTCGTGGTCGTCCAGCAGGAACACCCGTACGGGCTGGGGCGTGTCCATGGCCTGCTCCCTGACGTGCGCGGACAGTGGCACCACCGATTCTGCGCGTCCACACCGCGAACCGCACCGGGTC
>NZ_JBSFJV010000223.1:0-3861 GCF_053598235.1 Kitasatospora sp. NPDC001159 | reverse complement strand
CGTCCGAGTACTTCGATGGACGTCCCACCTGGACTTCCCTTCCTGGATCGTCAAGATCCAAGTGTCAGGGTGTCCACGTCACGGGGCAAAGCTCAAGGAAGACGGTGTCCACGTGCAGGAAATCGCAGGCCAGAAGCGTGTGAGCTTGGGCATGCAGGAAGGTCCGCCAGCTCTGCCGGGAGGCGCGCCGCGGTGCGGGCGGCAGTCCGAGGCGACGAAGGACTCGGCGGATGGTGGCAGCGGCGACCCGATGACCGAGCCATCGAAGCTCGCCTTGGATTCTGACGTAGCCCCAGGTCGGGTTGTCCGTGGCCAGGCGCCGGATGAGTGCGACGAGTTCGTCGGGCAGCGGTGGCCGATCCGGGCCTGACCGGTGGCTGTCGCCACTTCCAGCCGGCCAAGCGCCGATGCCAGGCCAGCAACGTGCCCGGGGGTGACGAGCCGATGCCGGCGCAGCGTGGTCGGCAGCTTTCGGGCGAGTGCGGAGAGTACCGCACGGTCGGCCCATGACATCCGTGGTCGCTCGATCTGGCGGCGGAGCAAGGCGACCTCGTGACGCAGGACGAGGATCTCGGCGCTTCTCGCAGCTGACGAGCGCCCCAGCAGTGTCAGCCAGTCCAACACCGGCAAAAGATCAAGTACAGCAGTCGCAGACCCACGACCCGCGATCATGCCCGTGAGACGACCGCTTGCAAAGCCGCTGCTCAGCCACCGTACGACAGTAAAGACACCCTTCAGGGTGCACGGCCCCGCGATCAACCTCACTGATGAACCGCTGCACGGGATGGTCCCAGGCCGCGTCCGATGCGCGCCGCCACGAGTCGTACACGTGCCACCCATGAGCCGGAGTGGAACTGGAGGGTCGAGGTGTTCGTCTCCTGATGACATGAGTGACAACACGTTAGGACGGCGCGGACTCCTTCGGACGGCGGTTGCGGGGGCTACCTTCCTGCCGGTGGTCGGTGCCGCGTCCACTGCCGCGGCGGGCGAACCGTACCGGACGGGTGGCGGCAGCGAGACGGTGTTTCGCTGGCTCGGGAACAGCGGCTGGCGGATCGAGGGCAACGGGAAGACGGTGCTGTTCGACCCGTACATCACGCGGTTCCCGACCAACGGATTCGACGCGAGTACCCGGCTCACCGTCGACACCGACCTGGTCGACCAGCACATTGGCAAGCCGGACCTCATCCTGGTCAGCCACAGCCACTGGGACCACTTCAACGACGTCCCCCACATCGCCAAGACCAAGAAGATCCCCGTCGTCGGTACCGCGACCACCTGCTACCTGCTCCGGGCGATGGGGGTGGAGGCCGCACAGCTGATCACGGTCAAGGGCGGCGAGGTCCTCGACTTCGGCGGGTACACCGTCGAGGTGGTGGCGAGTCTGCACAGCCGCAACGCCAAGCACAGCTACTGGGCGCCCGGCACGCTGACGGGCCCGCCGGCCAAGGCGCCGGAGACGATCGGCGAACTCCCGGAAGGCGACACGCTGGCCTTCCAGATCCGCCTCGGCGACGGACCGTCGACCCTCCTGACAGGCGCCAGTGACTTCGTGGAGCGCAACCTCGCCGGACTGAGGCCCGACATCGCGATGATCGCCGTCGAGAGCACCAAGCGCACCACGTACCGGTACGTGCCGCGACTGCTCAAGGCCCTCGATTTCCCGCGCACCGTCGTCCCCGTGCACTGGGACGACTTCGAGACACCCCTGACCGGTCCGGCTGTCCAGGGGAGCAACATGGACCTGGACGGACTCGTCACACAGGTTCGCGAACTCTCCCCACGTACCAGCCTGATCCGCCCGGAACACCTGACGCCCCTGCGACTGCGCGCATAGCGATCAGCTCGCGACAGACAGGGATGTGCCCGCCGATGAAAGCTTTCACCGGCGGGCACATCGTCGTCGGGGCGGTTGGGGTGCTGGGCGAGGGCGGCGTGCAGCGTCGCGTCCGGCCTTGGCGTGCACGACGGGCTCCGGCACGCCGCCGGGGCGGGCCCCGAGGACGATCCGGCCGTCGACCAGGGCCACCCAGCCGTCCAGGCCGTCGACGTCGCGCTCGGTCCAGCCGCGGGCGAAGCCGGCGCCGTGGTGGAGGGTGCGGATGCCGTCATGGCCGGACCAGCGGTGAGTCGAGGACCGGGCGGCCCAGGTCCCGGTCGGCGGGCGCGGGGCTGCTGCTGTCCATGGACAGCTCCAGCCGGCCGGGCGCGGCGGCGGGGTCCGGGGTGGTGTCGGTCATCGCGCGGTGCCTCCGGGGGTCGGGAACGGGTACGGGCGGCCGTCTATCTCTCCGGCACCCGCCGGACACACCCGAGTCGGCTGCGCACCATTCTCCGTCAGCCGGTGGCTCCCGCTCAGGAGTGAATGCTCACGGGCCTCCCATAAGGCTGGACCGGACATCGCCGACTCGCGCCGCGAGTTCACCTCGCAGCGCGGCCGCTCGGCCAGAAGACGGGTCATGCCGAACGGGTGCGGTGCAACCCTCACGGGTCGGATTTCGCCATCCCGCTGAGCCGATCCGCGTGATCGCCGTACATTCGCTGACACGAACGGAAGTTGAAGGAGCGCTTGTGGACGGACACACGTTCGGCTCGGACAGCAGTGTGGGATCGACGCGGGCCCTCGTGGAGGCGCGGCTGCCGGCCGTGCGGGAGCAGCGGCGGCAGCTTGAGGAGCAGCTGGCGGCCCTCATCGCCCAGGAGGAGGCGATGGTGGCTGTGCTGGAGGGGTTGGATGTTCTGGTCGGGGCTCCGCTCGGGGAGCGGGACCAGGTGCCGGACACCGTGCGGGTAGGCGTCGCGGACGAACTGTCTGCCGCCCGAGCGCAGTCGGCGCAGGAGCCCTCTGAGTCGCCCGTTGCCGAGTCCGCTGGGGCACCGGCTGCGGGCCGGAGCGCGGGCCCGCGCGAGGCCGTCTCCAAGAAGGCGGCAGCGAGGAAGGCGACCGCGCGGAAGGCGGCCGCCCCCGCGAAGCGAGCGGCCGCGAAGGCCGTCGCGGGGAAGGCGCCGGCGGCGGGCGCCCGGGAACAGGATGCGGCGCCCGCGCCGGCCCCGGCCGTGAGGAAGGCTGCCCGCGGCGCCTCCAAGAGCGCGGGCACGACGGCCGCCCGGGGAAAGGCGGCGCCCGCGAAAGCCACGAGGGGTGCAGGCGGCCGGATGACGCCCGCGCACCCGGCGGCGGGCCGTCGGCGCCTGACCGACGCAAAGAGTGTGCTGGCCGTCCTCGGACAGGGCAAGGGCCCACTGCGGGCCAGGGAGGTGACCGTCCTGCTCGGACTCGACGACCAGAACGGAGCGGTCGACGCGGTGCGCACGATGCTCGAGCGCCTCGCCAAGACCGGGCGGGCGCAGCGTACGGGCCGCGGCTTGTACGACACGGTGGCCGGCTGACGGCCGTCACGCAGGCGGACCCGGCTGATCCGGGTGGTGCCGATGGGTACCTCGGCACCACCCCGACCCGTTGAGGGGATTCGAGCAGACTTACAACAGCACCCGCCCGGGGCACCCGGTCTTGACAGGCCCGCCCGGGAGTCAGCCAGCCGCAGGGCGTCGTCTTGGTGGAGGACGTCCTGGAAGGCGTGCCCTCGGCGCACAGCTGGATCGAGGGAGCCCGATGGCGGGTGCCCCGGCTACGGTGGCTGGTAGGAGGTCCACAGCCATGGCCGTTCAGTCCGACCGCATGCCCGAGCCGAGGGTGCCGCGCACCATCGACGCCATCGCCGCCGCGCTCTCACCGGCCCTGCCCTTGCCGATAACCTCATCCGCGCTGGTGAGAGGCTCTGCGCGACGGTGCACTGGTGTCGTCCTCGTCGGTCGGTCAGGCACTCTGGCTGAGCCGACGAGATCTGCGGCATGATGATC
>NZ_JBSFJV010000222.1:0-4000 GCF_053598235.1 Kitasatospora sp. NPDC001159 | reverse complement strand
CCGAGCCGTCACCCCATCCCCTGCATCCGCGCCAGGCGTTCGGCCACGGCGATCTGCTCGGCGCGGCTGGCGAGGTCCGCGCGCGGGGCGTACTCGAGGCCGCCGGCCGCGGCCCAGCTCGACGGCGCGAACTGCAGTCCGCCGTAGTAGCCGTTGCCGGTGTTGATGTCCCAGTCGTGGGTGGACTCGCAGGCGGCGACCTTGTCCCAGGTCGCCGCGTCGGCCGCCTGGGCCGTGCCGGTGCCGACGAGAGGGAGGGCCAGGCCGGCGCCCCCCGCCGTGACGGTCAGTGAGGCGCGGTTGATCCTGTTCGGCTGATACCGGCGGTGCCGGCCGCGTACGGCCATGGAGGTCCCCCTCGACATTGCGTCAGGAGCGGCAAAAGTAAGCGCCGCGAACAGGCCATGACAAGACGGCAACCGGCCGGTTGGCGGCCCCGCGTGGCCGGGACCGAGCGACCGTCGGCGGGTGGAGGAGCCCGCACCGCACGCTGAGGCATCGGCCCCCTTCCTCCCGTACTGAAGCCCGGGGAGCACGACCTGCGACGTGTACGGAAGTCCGGGCACCGAAATTTCGGGGTTGCTCGCCCGAGGCGTTTCCGGGCTACCGCTGGTACAGCGCCTCCCCCGGCAGCTGCGCGCTCGCCGGGAGCACCGCGAGGTCCAGCCCCCGGTCCAGCCGCACCCGCAGCACCGGGTCCCCGGCCACCGCCCGGCCGACCCGCTGCGCGGCCGCCTGCAGCCCCGGCCGGTCCAGTGCCGGGTCGAAGACCACCGCGAGCACCCCGTCCGAGTCCTCCGAGGGCGCCAGCAGCCCGCTGACCACCTGCGGCTCGGCCGCCAGCAGCACCCGGACCGCCTCGCGCACCTCCGGGTCCGTCACCGGCGGCAGGTACGGACGGTTCTCCGCCAGCGCCCGCAGCCGGGCGCCGGTCAGCAGGAAGGGCACCGGCCCGGCCGGGTCGATCAGCAGGGTGTCGGCACGCTCGGAGAAGGCCACCATCGCGGCCTGCGGGGCCGCCGTCGGCGCCGGGCGGGCGTCGGCCCGCCAGCAGGTGAGCGTCTCCAGCGACGTGAAGGCCGGCAGTGCACGGCGCCCGTCCGGAGCCTCCAGCACCGGGACGGCCATGTCGCTGGTCTTGTCGTGCTTGTGTCCGTGCTCGTCCACCTCGACCTCGCCGAGGATGGCGACGATCGGGACCATCAGCCGGGTCGGGGTCAGCGCCGCCAGCACCTCGGGCTCGGCCGTACGGTCCTGCGACCAGCGGGCGAGGGCCGCGGCCAGCGCCGGGTCCGCCGTGCCGTCGTCGTCGGAGAAGCCGGGATTCGGGATGCTCTTGCCGACGAACGCCGGGTTGGAGAAGTCTTTGCGGTCCACCCGGCCGACCCTATGCCACCGCGAGCCACTGCCCGCATTTCCCTGCACGCGCCCTCTACCCACCGGTAAGGCGCTGTGGCACCCTGCGCGCATGGTGATGCTCGACGCTCCCGCGCCCGCCCCGGTCTCCGACCGCCACCGGTACGACCGGGCCACCGCCCACCTGGACGGCCCGGTGGCCGTCGTGGACCTCGCCGCCTTCGACGCCAACGCCGCCGACCTGGTGCGCCGGGCCGGTGGGAAGCCGATCCGGGTGGCCAGCAAGTCGCTGCGCTGCCGGGCGCTGCTGGAGCGGGCGCTGGCCGTGGACGGCTTCCTCGGGGTGATGAGCTTCACCCTGGACGAGTCGCTCTGGCTGGCCCGTACCGGCGTGCGCGACATCCTGCTCGCCTACCCCTCCACCGACCGGGCCGGCTACGCCGAGCTGACCGCCGATCCCGGGCCGGCCCGCGAGATCACCGTCGTCCTGGACGACCCGGCCCAGCTGGACCTGATCGACAAGGCCCGCTCCGGCGACGCCGAAGTGCGGGTCTGCCTGGAGCTGGACACCGCGCTGCACCTGCTCGGCGGGCGGGTCCGGGTGGGCGCCCGGCGCTCGCCGCTGCGCACCCCGGAGCAGTTGGTCGCCTTCGCCGAACTCGTCCAGCGCCGCCCCGGTTTCCGGGTGGTCGGCCTGATGGCGTACGAGGGGCACGTCGCCGGGGTGGGCGACCTGGTGCCGGCGCGGCCGGTGCGCTCGCGGCTGATCCGGCTGATGCAGGACCGGGCGCGGGCCGAACTGGCCGAGCGGCGCGCGGCGGTGGTCCGGCGGCTGCGGCAGGTGGCGGAGCTGGAGTTCGTCAACGGCGGCGGCACCGGCAGTGTGGAGTCCACCGCGGCCGAGCGGGCCGTCACCGAGGTGGCGGCCGGCTCCGGGCTGTACCAGCCGCAACTGTTCGACAACTACCGGGCGTTCCGGGGCCGCCCGGCCGCACTGTTCGGCCAGCCGGTGGTGCGCCGCCCCGGGGTCGGGGTGGTGACGGTGCTCGGCGGCGGCTACCCGGCCTCCGGCGCGGCCGGGCCGGACCGCTCGCCGGTGCCGTACCTGCCGCCGGGGCTGCGCTACGACCCGATGGAGGGGGCGGGCGAGGTGCAGACCCCGCTGCTCGGCTCGGCCGCGGACGACCTGCTGATCGGCGACCGGGTCTGGTTCCGGCACGCCAAGGCGGGCGAACTGTGCGAGCGCTTCGCGGAGTTGCACCTGATCGAGGGGGACCGGATCGTGCGGACCGTGCCGACCTACCGGGGCGAGGGGAAGACCTTCCTCTGACCGCCGGTCGGCCTTTCGGCAGCCTTAAGCGGGCCCGATGGAACACCTGACCCAGGTGTCCCGTCGGGCCTTTGCGCTGCACCTGAGCCTACAGTCCGTCAACAGGATTGGTACGCACGGCTATTGCCATCTGGTCCAGACCAATCCTACGCTCTGGCCAGGGTCCGCGACCCGGGCCGAGCGGCCCCCGAACGGGCAGGCGTGTCCGTTCTCCCCCACACCCGCCCGGAACGACGGTCAAGGAGTTCCCACCCCATGTCCATCAAACGAAGTGCCCTGTCCGCCGGCGTGGTCGGCGCCGCGGTGCTCGCGGTGGCCGCGACCACCACCGGTACCGCCAGCGCCCACGGCACGATGACCAACCCCGTCAGCCGGGTCGCCGCCTGCTACGCCGAGGGCCCGGAGCACCCGGTGTCGCAGGTCTGCAAGGACCTCGTCGCCGCGAGCGGCACCCAGCCGCTGTACGACTGGAACGAGGTCAACATCGCCAACGCCGCGGGGAACCACCAGGCGCTGATCCCGGACGGCCGGCTCTGCTCGGCCAACCGCGACAAGTACGCGGCGCTGGACTGGCCGCGCACCGACTGGCCGGCCACCCCGGTCAGCGCGGGCGACTTCACCTTCCAGTTCCGCACCACCGCGCCGCACGTCGGCACCCAGACCGTCTACATCACCAAGCCGGGCTACGACCCGACCAAGCCGCTGAAGTGGTCGGACCTCGACCCGACCCCGGTGGCCCGGGTGCAGGTCGACCGCACCGCCGTCAACGGGTACTACACCTACTCGGGCACCCTGCCGCAGCGCACCGGCCGCCAGCTGCTCTACATGATCTGGCAGCGCAGCGACAGCCCGGAGGCGTTCTACAGCTGCTCCGACGTCGACTTCGGCACGCCGACCACCGCCGGCGCCCCGGCCGTCTCCTCGTTCGCCGCCCCGGCCGCGCCCGGCGACGCGCAGATCGCCGCCGACGCGCCCAGGTCCACGGTCGCCCACCACGGCCACGGCGGGGACCCTAACGCCCCGGCCGGCCAGCCGATCCCGACCACCTCCGCCGCCGTGGCCGGAACCTCGGCCACCGGTCCGCTGCTGCTGGCCGGCGCCGCCGCGATCGGCGTGGGCTGGGCGGGCATGGTGCTCCGGCGCCGTCGCGTCGAGGCTGTTCGACGCGACTCCTGACGCCGGACGCGGGGCCGGGCCGGCCCACCCCCGTCCGGTCCCGGCTCCGCGGCTCCCTCGGGGGGTCGAGACGAACGGCGGCCCACCCGGAGGGATTCCTCCCGGGGGGGGGGGCGCGGGGTTTGTGTTCATGGAATC
>NZ_JBSFJV010000221.1:0-4060 GCF_053598235.1 Kitasatospora sp. NPDC001159 | reverse complement strand
CCTTACCGCGCTCGCCCTGACCGTCGCCGTCGTCAAACGCGCCGACGACACCAGCGGCTTCACCGTCCTGCCCCGCCGCTGGGTCGTCGAGCGCAAGTCGGCCGTTGCGGGCCCAGTAGCAGAGTTGCGCGGTGAGGCTGCTGAGGGGGCGCCCGGAGGCGGGGAGCCCGAGATGTCGCGCGATGTCGCGGGTGTGCATGGCCTGGTTGGAGTTCGCGGCCAGGAGCTGGCAGACCTGGCCCCAGCGGCCGGAGAGGGTCCGGCTCGGGTCCTGTGCGCTGGGCAGGGTTGGTGGGTGCACGGTGATCTCGATGGCGGTGATCGGGGTGCTGTCGTGTGGACGCCCGTCGCGGTTCCAGATGTTGTAGCGGGACGTTCCGCACTTGACGATGCGGGCGGACAGTCGCGGTCGACGCCCGGGAAGCAACGCGTGCAGGACGCGGGCGCCGATGTGTCCCACCAGATCGGAGCGGTCGCTCGGCTCGCAGGCCGCGCTCGTTCCGACCAGGCTGACCACCGTGTCGCGGGCGGCTTCCAGGGCAACGGTGAAGCCTGCCCGGTCGGGATCGCAGCCGGGCACTGTCTCCACCGCGGTCACCATGACCGAGCGCAAGGCGTGGTAGAGGGTGAGTAGTCCCCACATCTCCTGGCTGAGGCCGACCGGGTCCTTCGACCGTAGAACTCGGCCTTTGAGCAGGGTATGACGTAGTGCCAGATAGGTGATCTCGATCTCCCAGCGCTCGTGGTAGAGACGTACCAGGTGGTCGGCTGAATCGGTGCGGTGGTCGTTGAGCGTAGTCAGCAGGCGGTAGGTCCCGCCGAAGTCACCGCCGTTGGCGGTGCGGGCCCGGACCTCGGCCTCGATCACCCGCAGCGGGAGGCCTCCAATCCGGGTCAGGTAGGAGCCGTCGGGCAGCAGCGCGAGCACAGGCGGTCGCCTGGTGCTGGTGGCGCGAACCAAGAACTGCGCTCCCTGAGCTGCGATGTCTGCGAGCAGTTCGTTGCTGTCGAAAGCGCGATCGGCCAGAAGGAGCATGTCCGAGGTCAGGTGGCCGACCAGATCGTGGGCATAGTCAGTCTCGCCCTTGGAATCGGGGCCGAAGACCGCGGCGATCAGGCCGCGGGTGCCTGTTTCGCACAGAGTCATGAGCATCAGCCGGGGGAAGCCGGTCGGGCCGTATCGGCGTTCTGTGCGGCCGAGCCAGGACCGGTTGCGCTCGTGGTCCGGGACGTTCAGGCTCCCACAGCCGTCGAAGGCGACCGTGCGCCAGCGGCGGTAGCGCACTCCGGGCGTGGACGGCTGGGCCAGCGGGCCGGCCAGCACGTCGAACAGCCGCTTGAGCGGAGCCACCCCGACCCGCCGACGCAGATCACGAAGTGCCTTCTCCGACGGCTGCGGCACCCGGGCGGCCAGTCCGGCCGCGAGCTTTCCCCACACCAGTCCGGTGCCCAGATGCTCGAACAACCCGAGTGCGAGCACGAAGTACACCCCGACACGTGAGGGGAGGCTGCGAAGTCGTCGCTCGCGCGCCCCGGTCTCGTCCAGCACCGCATCCACCAACTCGGGCGGGATGACCTGGGTTAACTCACCGATATGACCGGGCGCGAACACGTCGCCGCCCGTGACAGACTGGGCCACTGGGCCTCTGCTTTCTCAGGAAGATCTTGGTCGATCCCCTGGATAGCAGAGGCCCCTCCCGCATCTCGCCCACCCTTGACACCGCCGCCGAGCGCTTAACTTCGTGGCATTGCACCACCAGGTGGCATGGCACGGTGGCGGACGATCTCCCCGCCACGATCACCGTGATGAGCTGCGCGAGCACCCCAACGACTCGTCACGCCAGGGCCGGCGACCTGCACGAATCACGATGCAACTTCCTCATTCTCTTGGGGCGGTGGTCAGCCCGGAGACAAGGGCTGTTCAGACCAGACGATCTTGCCGCGGGCGGTGTAGCGGGTGCCCCAACGTCCGGCGAGCCGTGCGACGAGGAAGAGGCCGCGGCCCCCTTCGTCGTCTGCTGTGGCGCGTCGGACATGGGGAGAGGTATCGCTGGAGTCGAAAACCTCACAGATCAACTTACGGTCGCGGATGACACGCAGCCAGATGGGGGGCTGGCCGTACTTGATCGCGTTCGTGACCAACTCGCTGACCACAAGCTCGGTAATGAAGGCGTCTTCAACCAGGCCCCATTCTGCGACCCGTGCCGCCGCCTTTGCGCGCACCTCGGCGAGCAGGGCCGGATCGTCCGACACCTGCCACTCGGCAACGTGCTCAGCCGCGAGGGTGTGCGTGCGCGCCACGAGCAGAGCTACGTCGTCGGCGGGGTGGTCTGAGAGCAGCTCGGTGGTGACGGTTCGGCAGGCAACCTCGGGCGAGCAGCCGGAATGGGCCAGGGCCCTCAGGAGACGCTCCCTCGCACCTTGCCGCGATCCGTTGGCACGCCTTTGTTCGGATGGCGGCAGTGGCGGCTGGTCAGGGGTGAGTAGTGCGGCCGTGTACAGCGCAAGCAGGCTGCCCTCGGGCAGGGTGACGTCGGCGGTTTCAAAAGGCAGGCCATCAGCGAGGCCGAGTGCGGGGTTGCTGGGAAGGTCCAGGAAGCTGGCTGTCCGGTCGGGAAGCAGGCAGACAGGGGCTGGATGCCCGGCGCTAGCCAGCGTGCAGCAGCTGGAGATTGGGTCGTAGACGGCGTACAGACAGGTGCTGCCATGCAGATCAGAGGCGGAAAGGGGCGATCCCTCCCTGTCCAGGCTAGCCACGAGATCATCGAGATCCGCGAGGAGCTCCTGGGGAGAGAGATCCTTACGCGCCAGGGTCCGAACTGCGGTGCGTAGGCGCCCCATTGCTGCTGCGGCGTGCAGTCCGTGGCCGCCTACCTGGCCGATTACCAGGGCAATGCGGGCACCGGACAAGGGGATGACGTCGTACCAGCAGCCGCCAACCTTGGCTTGCCTTTCCGCTGGCACGTAAAGGTGGGCCACGTCTACAGCGTTCTGTTCAGGGACTTCAGAGGGCAGCAGGCTCCGTTGCAGGGTGAGCGCCGCAGTTCGCTCTTTGTCGAACCGAACCGAGTTATCCATGCAAACAGCGGCTCGGTCTGTCAGCTCTCTTGCCAATTGGACATCGTTCGGGTCGAACGGCTCCCGTCCCGGCAGCCGCACGTAAGTGGCCACCCCGAGTATCTGACCGCGAACCGCCAACGGGACAGCTAGATGGGAACATCGAGCCATCGGATCGTTTCCGGCCCCCATGCCCGTGGTCGGCCCGGCGGGCTGCGATACGAGTACCGGGCGCAGCTCGGTGAGAGCCCTGGTCTGCGGGCTGTCGGAGGTCGGGGTGATTGGCTGGCTGAGGTGTCCGGGAGCGCCGGTGGTCACCGTCTGGCGGGAGACAGCCACACGATGCAACAAGAAGGATGTGCCGGCCTCTTGGCCGGCCTGGTACGGGCGAGGTTCAGTGGGGCTGTGGAGAGCGAAGGCATCGACCACATCTATGGTGGCGATGTCGGCGAGAGTCGGCACGGCGATGTCAGCTAGTTCCCGGGCCGTCCAGGAGATATCCAACGTGTTGCCCAGACGCCTGCCAGCCTCATTGAGTAGCCTAAGGCCCTGCCTGGTCCTGTGGCGGTCGGTGACGTCGATGACCGCGTACCCGATTCCGATGACGTGCTCGGCCGAGTCCTGAAGGCGGAAGAAGGAGGCGGACAGCGCCACCTCCTGGTCGGGGGCGGCGGGAGTGGTGCCGTGATACTCGAAGTCGATCAATGGAGTGCCCGTCTGCAGGACCTGATGCATTCGGTCCGAGACGTCCTCACTAGCCAGACCGGGCAGCACTTCCTCGACTCGCCGTCCGATCCGGTCTTGGATCGGAACCCCGCCGCGGCGTTCCAGTGCGGTATTCAGCCATACGTAGCGCAGATCGGTGTCCATCACGGCGAGGCCGATCGAAGTCTGGCGGCTCAGCCCTTCTAGGGCGTGTCTCTCCGATCATCTGACTCGTTAGATTGGTATGGCTGGTCGTGGTGATCTGACGGACGAGGAGTGGGCTCGCTTGGAGCCGCTT
>NZ_JBSFJV010000220.1:0-4098 GCF_053598235.1 Kitasatospora sp. NPDC001159 | reverse complement strand
ACACGACGCGCCAATACTGCCCGCACACCCCTCCGCGTCATGCCTGACCAGCGGGAATCACACGATCACGCCCGGATTGATAACGGCTTCTCAGCGCGGACGAGCGCCATGTCCTGCGCAGCGCGAGCCTGCTGGACGCCTTCGACCTCGACCTGGCCACCCAGGCCGCCGGGCTCCCCCACCAGGCGGCCGCCCGGCGGCTGGTCGAGCGGCCGATGGTCGGCGAGGACCCGTACGCGATCTGGCCCTACCACCTGCACGGCGCCATCCGCACCGCCCTGCGCACCGACGACACCACAACAGCGGACCGCTGGACCCCCGCCGACTGGCACCAGGCCGCCGAACGGGCCCTGGCCGCGCTCGGCGGGCAGTGGCGCACCCACTCCCCCGCAACTGGCCGGGCCTGGCTCGTCGCCTGCCTGCGCCAGGGCCTGCGTCTGGCCCGCGACCACCGCCTGGACGACCTGGCCTGGCTCACCGACGCCGCCTTCGCCTACATCGACGACTCCGTGTGGGAGCCCATCGCCCCACCCGCCCCCGCACCCGGTGACCGGCCGGCTGCGGACACGCCCGCCGACGCCCTGGCCGAACTCCTGACGGCGATCAGCCGCCGCCAGCACGAGCACCGAGACCGGACCGCCCGCCGCCTGACCGCCGTCCTGGACGGCGGCCTGCTCACCGACGAACTCACCGAGCTCGCCCTCTACTACCGCGCCAAGGCCGACAAGGACCTCGGCCGCACCGCCGCCTCCCTCGACGGCATGCGCCACGTCGCCGCCGCGGGCGGCCGCCTCGCCCCCCAGGCGCAGCGCGGCATCGCCAACCTGGCCCGCATCGCAGGCGACTTCCCCGCCGCCATGGCCGCCGCCTCCACCCTGACCTGGAAGAGCCGCCGCCACCGCGTCCGCGGCGACTCCTCTGGCCCCAGGGCGACTTCACCGCCGCCGCCCAGGCCCTGCGGGACGGCCGGGCCGAGGCCGAGCAGCACGACGCGCCCGGCGAGCGGGCCATCGCCCAGACCCGCCTGGCCCTGGTCACCGCCTTCACCGACCCGGCCCGGGCCGACGCGGAGATCGACCTCGCCCGCCAATACCTGGAACCGCTCGACCAGCGCGCCACCGGCCTGCACCTCCAGGTCGCCGGCCTGGTCCGAGACGCCGGCACCACCGACCGTGACATCGCCGGCCGCGCCGCCGTCCTGCACGCCCAGATCGACGTCGCCGGCCTGCCCTGGCTCATCCCGCTGCTGGAGACCGCCCTCGCCTTCCACCACGCCGTCCTGGACGCCGAGGACGACCTGACCGCCGCCATCGACCGGCTGCGCGACGCGACCGCGGGCGGCGACTTCGCCTACTACCTGGACATCGCCCGCTTCATGGCCGGCCGCCCCCTCCCCCAGCCCTCCGCCGTGCGGTGGCTCGACGACGAGGACACGGTCCGCACCCGCTGGCGCACCCTCGTCACCGCACGCCAGAACCACCTGCGCGGCACCCTGTAGGCCACGGCGACGGCGGGTCTCCGGGCCTTCCCACGACCGGCCGGCCGGGCAACCACCGCCGGCGCGGCCCGGCAATCGGCCGGCACCGGATACGGTGGTGGCGAGAAGCAGGAGGAGCCCGATGAGCGTCCAGCCCGTACACCACCCGCAGCCGCAGCCCCGCGTGCAGCGCACCCCCGACGGCATCGCCGCCGCACTGCAGGGCGGCCGCCGGATGGAGTTCTACCGCGAACTCGGCCAGGCCCCCATCGACCAGGCCGAACAGGTCCTCAACCGCTGGTGGTGCGAAGCCGAGATGGACACCGACCCCGACCAGGACCGCATCATCGCCGCCGCCCGCGCCGGCACCCTGCCCACCGCCACCATGGCCGACGTCCTGCGGCTGCGCCGCGAGCGGGGCGGAGAACTGCCGGGTGAGTGAGGAAGAGCCGGACGACCTGTGGCCGGTCCTGCCGTCCGACGCCGTCCAGGACGCCCTGTCCGATCCCGGCCTGCCCGCCGACCTGTTCTCCGCGATCGTCGCACTCACCGTCGCCATCGCCGAGAACCCCTGGCTCGAAGCCAGCACCGCACGCGACAACGCCGGCGACTGGCGAAGGCTCCCCATCCCCCACGGACGCGGCCTGGTCGAATACGTCATCGACACCGACAACCACCTCGTACGCCTCACGAGGGTCATCCCGCTCTGACCCCGCCATTCCTCAACCCTGCAGCCGACTGCTTTAGCCGAGGTCCCATCGGGGATCAAGCAAAGCGGTCACCGCTGGATGTCCCCGGCTTTCCCCGAACGAGCAAGGCTGCGGTTCACGCCGCCCCGGCCCTCGGCGGGGCCTGGCGGGCAGTGCGCAGCGGGATTGCCCCGGCCCGGGTGGCGCGGGCGACGATGAGGGCGGCGCGGTGGCGTTCGCGTTGCTGGCGGGCGCGCTGGTCGGCGTCGGTGACCAGGGTGTCCTGGATCGGGGGCCGGTGGGCGTTCTCGGGTTCACGCAGCCGGTTGTAGTGCCGGCGCAGGATCTCCTCTCGCTCGGCGGCGGCTTCGTCGAGCGCGGCCTGGCGGGCTGCGGCGTTCTCGCGCGTCCGGCGGCGCAGCTCTTCCAGAAGCGCCGTCTGCCCTGTCACCAGGGTCTTCAGCATCCGAGCGTTCTCCGCCTGTCCGGCAACGAGGGCGCCAACAGCCTCCGCAAGGCCGGTCACCGCCTGAGCAGCATCATCCCGGCGCTGCCCGCTACCAACTGGGAGATGAGGCGCCCGCAGATCATGCGCTGTCCGGCTGATTCAGCTTCTTCTTACGCTCTGCTGCTTCCGCCTTCCACCTTATCGTCGCGGCAACATCACGCTGTACGAACTCTGCCAGACTTTGGGACCCGTCGGAAGATCTCTCTTTCCATCCTATTCTCAATGCCACATGGACGATCATGCTGCATGTCGCTTCCTGATCGAGGAAGCCATCGGCAACAAGCTCTCCCATTTCTCGGCTAAATCTGAGCAGGGAGTCGAAGTCCGATGTTCCGGCCCTTCGGAAATAGCGAAGCGAGACTGTGACGGACACAAGAAGCCCTTCTCGGGAATGAGGATTTCGCTTGCCGCCGAAGGCGTCTCGTTGCCTCTGTTCCATCTTGGCTGTCACGAATTCGCCCGATATCAGCTTGTCGGCAAAACCGTCGACGGCCAGGACGCCTCGTCCGGCCAGTCGGACCACCTTGGTGCCCGGTGAAGCGAACCGCACGAGGTCGCGCTCCTCCGTGTGGGAGGTGGCAAAGAGCACCATGCTCTTGTCTGCAGGCAGATCGTCCAGAAGACTGACAGCGGGCATGAGGGTTCCATAGGGACGTCCGTCGAGGAGGACGGCGCTCCCGCCAGCCCAGTACGGGGCGCCGCCACCTGCCCCGAAGACCAGTTGCAGCGGGGGTATGCCTTCGGTCGCCGCCCACAGGCCGAGCGCTTGCCGAAGTGCTTCTTTCCGCGTCTCGGCGATACCGGAGTGCGCGCTTCCATACGCTTTTCGAGTTTCTTGCCTCGCTGCTTCGGCGGCTTCGGCTTTCTCCTTTTCGAGAGCCTCGTTTATGCCCGCCATCATCTGCTCATGAAGCAGGCTGATTCGCCTCGCCTCCTGCTCGGCATATTCCCTGTCAGCCTCCTCCAGTTCTTTTTCCCTGGTTATGTGCTGCTGCGTTGTCCAGAACGCACGCCAGTTCCCGCCCGTCGTGTGGGGAAGGTTAATGGCACCCTCGACCAAGCGGTGTTCGACTACGCGCCCGCCGAGAACCCAGGCCACGAAATCGCGCAGGGAGACATCGCCGACGGGTGCCCACCACCGGAGCGGCGGTCCCGCCTGGCCTTCCGGTTGAGGCCTGGTGTCCAACCGGGCGATCCCCGAGGCGACATCCCACCGGTCTGACTCCCAGGACGGCGTGGCCACGTGGATGGAGGGCACCCACCCGACCCACGGCCGGACGGTGGGGGCAACCCAGCAGACGCGGACGCCGTCCCGGTGAAGGTTCTCCGTTGGGTGCAGTTCGGAATGAGTGACCTTTTGGGTGGTTTGGCATAGGTATCTGCCGTCTCGGGTGGGCTGGGTTCCTAGGGTGCTGGTGTCGGGG
>NZ_JBSFJV010000219.1:0-4110 GCF_053598235.1 Kitasatospora sp. NPDC001159 | reverse complement strand
GATGGTACTGCAGGGGGGACCCTGTGGGAGAGTAGGACGCCGCCGAACAATTCTTCAGAAAAGGCCCACCCGGGTTACCGGGTGGGCCTTTTCGCGTTTCGGCTCAGTTGTCCTGGGGGCCGTTCTCCTCGTCCGTCGGCTGCTCTTGTGCCGGGGCCGGTGGCGCTGCCGGAGTCTGCGTCGCCTCGACGGATGCCGTCGGAGCCCCGGGCTGGGGCGTCTCAGATGTCTGGGGTGTCTGGGATACCTGGGGTGTCTGGGGCACTTGGGCTGCCTGGGACGTCTGCACCGGCACCACCGCCGTTCCCCACGCAGGTCGGCTGAGCCACTTGTCGGCGCTGTTGGTGAGCCGGGCGATTCCCGTACCGTCCGGCCGCATGCTGTAGAGGTCGGTGCCGGCGCCCTTGGGGGCCTGGGTGAAGACGATGGACTTGCCGTCGGGCGCGTAGGCCGCGCTTCCGTAGGCGGTGTCGGAGGGGGCGGGGGTGAGGGCGCCGATGGCGCTGCCGTCGGGGTGGACGGTGTAGATGCCCCCGCCGGGGGCGTTGTCGGGGCCGGCCGGGTAGGTGGTGAAGAGGATCTGGGTGCCGTCGGGTGACCAGCTCGCGCGGTCGCCGGCGCGCAGTTCCCAGGGAGTGAGCTGACGGAGTCCGGTGCCGTCGGCGCTGACGACGTAGATCGCCCGGCTGTTGGCGGGCTGTCCGGTGGCGCTGGTGCGGTACTCGAAGGTGAGCTGCTTGCCGTCGGGAGACCAGCTGGGGTTGGTGACGGCGCCGGAGTACGGCTTGTCGTTGGTGAGGAAGGTGAGCCGCTGGACGTTGGTGCCGTCGGGGCTCATCAGGTAGAGGTCCGAGTACTGGGTCTGCTTGTTGCCGGCCTGCTCGACGGCGCCCCAGGAGCGGCTGAAGGCGAGCTGTTTGCCGTCGGGAGAGTAGGAGGGGGCGCGTTCGTCCTCGTTGGCGCAGTCGGTGCTCGCGCTGCTGGTGTCGCAGAGCTGGCTGATCTGGTGGGCGTTGTCGCCGGTGGCGGAGACCGTCCAGAGGCGGGCGGCGCCGGTCTGCGGGTCGGTGCGGTCGAATGCGATGCTGCTGCCGTCGGGGGACCAGTCGGGGCGGTCGTCCAGGGCGTGGTTGGACGGCTGGGTGACCTGGCGCTGGGCGGTGCCGTCGGGGGCGAGGGTGACGATGGCGCTGGTGGTGTGGGTGGCGTCGGTGTACGCCCTGCTGACGATCAGTCCGTTGTGCGCGGCGGCCGCGGGGGTGGCGGCTTCCGCGCCGACCACGCCGTCGGAGGCGGTCGGCTCGGGGGTGACGGTGGGGGATTCCGGCCGGATCTCGGACAGCGGGATCTCCCCGGGCTCGGCTCCGCAGCCGGTGAGCAGGGTGCCCAGAAAAAGCAGGCCCGCACCGGCGGTTGCGCGGGTGCGGGCCTTGTTCGTGGGGGACTTCCCTGTGCCGGTGATCCGTGCCATCTCCGTCTCCGACCTTTCCGACCGTTCCGACGTGTGCTCCGTCTCGGATCGAGGAGGAGATCCGGGACGGAGGCCCCTGAAAGGAGCTGTCACTGTGTCAGACGGGGGGCGTCGACGACCGGGCGACACGCGACGGAAAGCGTCCGCTCGGTCGCACGGAGTAGGAGGTGGGGTTCGGTCAGCCCCGGGCGGCGCGGCGTTCGGCCTTGGCGAGGGCCTCCGCCTCGTCCTCGGCCTCGGCGACCTCCAGGGTGGGCGCGGTGCCGCCGAGGTGGGCGGGCAGCCACCAGGTGTCGTCCGGGCCGGAGGGCTTGCCGGGGTACTCGCGCTGGGCCTGGTCGAGCATCTCGCTCATGGCGGCGCGCAGCTTTCTGGTGACCATCACGGGCTTGTCGTTCGGGCCGAGGTGAATCGGTTCGCCGATCATGATCGTCACCGGGACGTGGCGCTTGGTGAGGGTCTTGGGGCGGCCCTTGGTCCAGAGCTGCTGGGTGCCCCAGAGGACGACGGGCAGCAGCGGGGCGCCGGAGTCGGCGGCCATCCGGGCGGCGCCGGTCTTGAACTTCTTCAGCATGAACGAGCGGCTGATGGTCGCTTCGGGGAACACCCCGACGACCTCGCCGGCCTTGAGGGCGCGCACGGCGGCCTCGTAGGCGGGCTGGCCGTCGGTGCGGTCGACCGGGATGTGCTTCATGCCGCGCATCAGCGGGCCGGAGATGCGGTGCTTGAAGACGTCGTCCTTGGCCATGAAGCGGGTCTTGCGCTTGCCGCCCCGGTAGGCGCCGAGGCCGGCGAAGAGGAAGTCGAGGTAGCTGATGTGATTGCTGACCAGCACCGCTCCGCCGGTTGCGGGGATGTGCTCGGCACCCACGATCTTGATCCGCACGTCGAGCGCACGGAAGGCGGTGAGTGCGGCGCCGATCACCGGCGGGTAGACGAACTCTGCCACGGTCAGTCCTGACTTCCACGGGCCGGAGCCCGGTACGGCGGGTACCCGCACCGTTGCGCGGGAGCCGACCGGAGCACGGCACGCCGCGGCGGTCACGGGTGATACACGGAGATGATCCCCCGAACGAGTGCCTGCTGTCACCTGAGGCGTGTGGTCAAGCGAGTATTCGCGGTGTGATCTCCGTGATGAATCCGGCTGGGAACTTTTTCGTCCGCGGCGCCGGTGACGTCCCGGGTGTGGCGGAGGTCGCGGCGTAGCGGGTCAGGCCCCGGCGCCGAGTCGGCCCTGGGCGCGTCGGACGATCGGGTACATCTCGCAGCCCACGCAGTAGCCGAAGGCGGCGTTCAGGAAGGCCGCGGTCAGGGCGAACGCGGTGGCCAGCAGGCCGAGCCAAGTGACTCCGGTGAAGTAGCCGAGGGCGCCGACGGAGGTGAAGACCAGGCCGACGCCCTGGGCGAAGCGCAGCGGCCGTTCGTCCTCGGTCTCAGTGGGCGGCGCCAGTCGGGGGAGGATGAAGGCCCGGAACAGCAGGCCGTACGGGGAGAGCCGGAGCCCGCCGAAGGCGCTGAGCGCGAAGACCATGGCCTGGGCGGCGAGCAGGAGGCCGTTGCCGCTGACCAGGACGGCCGCCAGGACGGCGGCGGCGAGCGCGGAGGAGAAGCGGGGACCGCGGGGGTCGGTCTGCACGGGGGCTCCGGGGGGTCGCGACGGGCAGGTGCGGCGGGGCGCGTCAGCGGCAGCGGGAGGTGGTGGCCCGGCCCGGGTCGACGACGCGACGGGAGATCGGCAACGGCGGTGCGGTGCGTTCGGAGTCCACCGGCCGATCGTACGCGGGCCCGGCGTCGGCGGTCGACCTTTCTTTCGGGCGCGGAGCGGGCTGCCGCAGACTGGAGGGATGACCGGACTGGTGGTGTGCGTTGTCGCGTTGGCCGTGGCGACCACGTTCGGGCTGCTGCGGGCCAGGCGCGACGGGAGGCTGAGGGTGCTCACCGAGGACGAGGCGATACGGGTGTCGGAGGCCGATCTGGGCGGGCCGCTCGGTGAGCGGGCGACCCTGGTGCAGTTCTCCACCGCCTTCTGCCAGCCGTGCCGGGCCACCCGGCGCGTGCTCGCCGAGGTGGCGGGGATGGTCGCCGGGGTCGCGCACGTCGAGGTGGACGCCGAGGCGCAGCTGGAGCTGGTCCGTCGGCTGGAGATCCTGCGGACGCCGACCGTCCTGGTGCTGGACGCGGGCGGCCGGGTGGTGCGGCGAGCGGCGGGGATGCCGCGCAAGGCGGATGTGATCGCGGCGCTGGGGCACGCGGTCTGACGGGCTGCGGCTGGGGACTCGTACGTCGGTTTGTGGTACCCCGTGACGTGGAGCCGACCCCCTCCTGGGGCAGGATGGGCGCAAGCGGCGGTGCAGCCGTCCCGGCGCAAGCTACTGGCGAGTAGTGACCACTGAGCTACCGGCGAGTATGCTGCCAGGAAGTTCCGGACCGGCACGGGAAACTCGCTGCCCGGAGCGGGTGCGTGGAGTGTTCGTACCCGCTTGCACAACCGCAGCCGCCGGACGAGACCAGTACAGGAGACAGGCCGTGAGCTTGAGGATCGTTGTCTGTGTGAAGTACGTGCCGGACGCGACGGGTGACCGTCGTTTCGCGGACGACCACACCACCGACCGGGAGGGCGTGGACGGCCTCCTGTCGGA
>NZ_JBSFJV010000218.1:0-4319 GCF_053598235.1 Kitasatospora sp. NPDC001159 | reverse complement strand
GACGGCGGGCGGCATGCGCCTCACCTTGTCATCACCAGCATCGGACCTCCACCCATTATCCGGTCCGAGGCCTGAGGCGGAGGACCGCTGCCCGCGATGCCGCAGGGTACGGGCCGGGGAGCACTGTCCGATCCCAAGCGCCACTGGTGGCAGCGCCCTGAACCCTCGACACCCTGAGCATTCCCCTGAGCCGGACGTACGCGGCTTCAGGGGCCAGCAGGCGTTGTCAGAGGTGCGTACTGCTAACACAATGGCAGGTGCACGGACTGCTGGTGCTGCCAACGATCGCCGGGTGGATCGACGCGTTCCCTCCGGCTTCAGCCCCGTGGACAGCCACGCCTTGCGTTGCTTCCGGCGGGGCGGCGACGAGCGCGTCAGGTCCGGCCCTCGACGCTCCGGCGCCCGGTCACCGGTGAGGACGTCTGGTTCAACCAGGTGGACCAGTGGCACCCCGCGACGCTGGGCGAGGAGACCATCCGCGAGCTCGCGGCCATCGTCCCCGCGGACGAGCTGCCGCAGTCGGTGACCTTCGCCGACGGCTCCCCGATCCCAGACGAGTACATGCTCGAGATCCGCGAGAAGTGACTGGCGCTGGCCGTTGACGTCGACTGGCGGCAGGGCGGCGTCCTGGTCATCGACAACGTCGCCGCCGCGCACGGGCGCAGGGCGTTCACCGGAAGCTGCCGGGTCCTGGTCGCCATGTCGCACTGAGAGCACCGGGCAGAACGCGGGAGCCCTGGTCCACCGCCGGGGACCAGGGCTCCCGGTTGAGTCGGTGGCCGAGCAGGGTGTCACTCGGGCGGCGGGACGATCTTCGCCTCATGGGCGGCGATGGCGAGCTGCACCCGGTCGCGCGCGTCGAGTTTGGCGAGCAGCCGTGCCACATGGGTCTTGGTGGTGGCCAGGCTGATGTGCGGCTCGGCGGAGATCTCGCTGTTGGACATGCCCCGCCCGATCAGGGTCAGGACGTCGCGTTCGCGCTCGGTGATGCCCTTGATCCTCCGCCGTGGTTCGGCGGCCTGCGCTTGGTCGGTGAACCGCTCGATGAGGCGGCGCGTGACGCCCGGGGCGAGCAGGGCCTCACCGCCGGCCACCACGCGGATCGCTGCGAGGATCTCGTCCAGCACCGTGTCCTTGACCAGGAATCCGCTGGCTCCGGCGTACAGCGCGGCGTAGACGTTCTCGTTGTCGTCGTATGTGGTGAGCATCACCACGCCCACCGTCCCGGACCCTGCCCCCGCGGCGTGGGCCTTGATCCGCCGGGTGGCCTCGATGCCGTCCATGACGGGCATGCGGATGTCCATCACCACGACGTCGGGGCGCAGTTCCTTGGCCAGTTGGACCGCCTCGGTTCCGGTGCCGGCCTCCCCTACGATCTCGATGTCCGGGGCACTGGCGATGAGCAGCCGCAGTCCGGCGCGCACCAGTGGCTGGTCGTCGGCGAGTACGACACTGATCGTCATACCGGCAGCCTAGCCGCTATCCGGAACCCGCCCTCGGGCCTCGGTCCGGCGCTGAACTGGCCGTGCAGCAGGCTGACGCGCTCGCGCATCCCGGCGATGCCGAAGCCGGGCCTGGCGCTGCCGCCGCTCGCACCGCCGCGTCCGTCGTCGACGACCTCGATGTCAAGCCCGTCCACCGTGTAGTCGACGTGGATGCGGCAGGTGGCGGCGCCCGCGTGCCGCAGCACGTTGGTCAGGGACTCCTGGATGATGCGGTAGGCGGACAGGTCGATCTCGGTGGGAAGCCGGCGCTGCTCACCGCGCCACCGGACGGTGACTCCCACGCCGGCGTCCGCGGCCGTCGCGGCTAGCTTCTCGATGTCCGCGAGGCCCGGTGCGGGGGTCGTCTCCGGTTCCTCCGCGTCGGCTTCCCGCAGTGCGACCAGCATGCGGCGCAGGCCCGCCAGGGTCTCTCGGCTGGTGTTCTCGATGACGGTCAGGGACTCGCGGGCACCGGCCGGTTCGATCTCGATGGTTCGGGCCGCCGCGCCGGCGTGGATCGCGACGATGCCCACGCTGTGCGCGACCATGTCGTGCAACTCCCGGGCGATCCGCAGCCGTTCGGCCTGGACCGCCTGGGCGGCGGCCTGGGTGCGCAGGACCTCGGCATGGTTCTGCCGCTGCCGGAGCCAGCTGCCGAGGATCCATGCGACGACGGTGCTCATGATGAACTGGCCGTCCGGGGACTTGAAGCCGTGTAGCGGCTCCGAAGCGGGTGTGCGGGCCAGAGCGACGATGCCCCAGGTGACCAGCACACCGCCGATGGCTCCGGCGGCGATGCGCTGCGACTGGGTGACCGTGATGTAGAAGACCAGAATGTCCGCCGCCAGGAAGAGCGGCCACATGCCCGCCGCCAGGAAGAGCGGCCCCGCCCACCCCTCGTACATCCGCAGCCCGAGAATCTCCGCCAGCAGAACTCCCAGCACCGGCACCGGCCGCCGGCTGGCCCAGCCGATCGGCAGCGCCAGGACCACGGCCGCCCCCAGCACGAGCAGGGTGTGGGCGAAGTCCTTCCACTCCAGGTAGAGCTGGTGTCGGGGCCCCGGCGCAAGGGCGCCCACCAGCACGATCGCGAACGCGGGGACCGCGCACCAGCTCAAGGCCGTCAGGGCGTCGGGCAACCGCCGCGACAGTGCGGAAAACTTCGGAGCTCGGGTCACGCCGCGATGCTAGCCGCGCGATGAGCCGGTGAAATCGCTCCCCGGGCATCATCCTTCCGACCGACGCGCCGGGGTCGCCGTCCGCTCTGGCGACCGATGTCGCGGGGCCCGAACCGCGACAGCATCCGATGCGTGATCGAAATCAACGAACTGACCAAGCGGTACGGCGACATCCTGGCGGTGGACGGACTGACGTTCACCGTGCGGCCCGGCCGGGTCACCGGGTTCCTCGGCCCCAACGGCTCCGGCAAGAGCACGACGCTGCGCATGCTCCTGGGGCTGAACACTCCCACCAGCGGCACCGCAACCTTCGACGGCCGCCGCTACCGCGAGTTCGGCACCGGCCTGCGCCACGTGGGCGCGCTGCTGGACGCCGGCGACCCGCCCGTCCTGATCTTCGACGAGCCGGTCAACGGCCTCGACCCGGAGGGCATCAGGTGGGCGCGTGAGTTGTTCCGGAGCCTGGCCGCCGAGGGGCGCACCGTCTTCGTCTCCAGCCACATGATGAGCGAGATGGCGAACACCGCCGACCACCTCATCGTGATCGGCGGTGGCCGGCTGATCGCCGACGAGCCCGCCGCGGACTTCGCCGCCCGCGCCACCACCGCCAGCGTCACCGTGCGCACTCCGGACCCGACCGCATTGACCAGGGTGCTACGGCAGGAGGGGGCCTCGGTGCTCCCCGACGGCCCGGGTGTCCTGAGCGTCACCGGACTGACCGCCGCCCGCCGACGTCCTCGGTCTGATGCACGATGACCACCCGCCGGCCTACTGTGACCTGGAAGGATGGCGGCACGGTATCGGGCGTAGGCGAAGTGTGTCAGGGGGCGGAAGCCGCAGTGCGGCATCGCGAGGAGGCCGGGATCCATGGCCCTGAACCAGCGGTACGCCGTGACCCTTCCAGGCCCGGTCGGCGCTCACGGCCCGGGCACCACGATGTTTGCGATGTGACTGAGCACGACACTCATCCTCGGTGTGGTGACAGGTCGTCGCAGTGACGGCTGCTCGTCATCTCGCGGCGATTGCGCGCACCTGTCGCGAGATCATGCCTGGCAGTCGCGGCAGACGGGCTGGCCGTCCGCGGTCAGGGCGGCGAGCTGGCTGCGGTGGTGGACCATGAAGCAGAGAGCGCAGATGAACTCGTCCGGCTTCGGAGGTACGACCGGGATGGTGAGTTCCTCGTTGGAGAGGTCCGCGCCGGGCAGCTCAACCGATTCGGGTTCCTCGGCCTCCTCGCCGGTTGCTCCGGGGAGCCGCTGCTCGCGACGGTCCTGGAGTTCTTCGAGGCTGTCCGCTTCCTCGTCCGTGTCGCCGCGGCGCGGGGCGTCGTAGTCGGTTGCCACGGGAACCTCCTCCGGGAGAGCGCAGGACCGGCGCGCCACCGAAACGGGCTGTGGTGTCGACGGCACCCGATGGGACCGTTCTACCTGGGACCGGGAAGAACGGCGCGCCGGGAGCAGCCGGCTCACAGCCTGGGGTCGTGCCGGCTCGGCTCAGGCTGCGGACGCCCTCAGGCCGCCGCTGCGATCGCGGAGGCTGCTTCGGCACCGCAGGATGGAGGCAGTGTCCGTTCGAGTGAGGAGGACGACGATGGCCGGTGAACTGCTGCGCAGGCGTGCGCACTGGTGGCCCTCGTTCCCGGACCTGTTCGAGGACT
>NZ_JBSFJV010000217.1:0-4347 GCF_053598235.1 Kitasatospora sp. NPDC001159 | reverse complement strand
CCCCGGCCCGCTGCCGACGGTGCGAGGGGCCGCTGGAGGCGCCGTCGGCGGACGCCTCCCTGCAGTGCGGTTGGTGCGGGGAGCCGGCGAAGCCGCCGATCCAGATGCCGACCGCGAGGCCGAGGATCACCGCCTCCCAGGACCACTCGCCGGTGATCGCCAGCCAGCCGCCGATCGGTCCCATGGCCTGGGCGAGGCCGAGGATGGCCTGGGGTCGACGGTGTCGACGCCCGGCTCTGGGTCGCGACCACCGATGCCCGCTCCTGGGCGGCTGTCGACCACGACGGCGAACAAAGCGACCGCTTCGCCGTGTGGCAGTACGGCCCGCGCCGGCTCTGGGACGAGGTCGCGGCCGCCCACCGCTGGTGGGAGGACCACGGCCGCCCGACACCCGAGCGCTTCGGGCTCACCGTCACCGCAGACAGGCAGTGGGCCTGGCTGGACCGGCCCGCCCAACCCGTCCGGGTACTCGACCACGCCCGCCTCGGCGTCACGTGACACGCGAGGCTTCCCCCGCCCCGGCCTTGGTTGAGGCCCATTCCGTCTGAGGCCGGCCCTCTCCCGTTCGGCAGGACATCGAACGGGGCGCAAGCCCACCCCGGCCGTCCCAAACCTGCACATAGCGGGACGGTCCGGGTGGGATTATGCAACTCGGCCAAATGGCCGCGCTGTTGATCCTGTCCGCACCACCATGAATCAGGAGGCGCATTACAGATGACCACCGCACCGTGGGGCACCACCCGAATGGGGCCGTACCCCGAGTCCAGCCCGATCCCCGCCCTCACGCCCGTGATCGACCCCGAAACGCAGGTCGCCGTGTTTGTGGACGAGCACGGCCGCACGGTCGAGATGGGCGCGCACGGCACCAGCACCGAGACCAGTACGCCCACGAACACGGGCGGCGGCGACGGCCAGAGCGGGCAGCAGAACGCGCCCACCGACATGGACAGCATGCCCGCTAACGACCAGGACCAGGGCACGGGCTGACATGACAGCGGATCGACACCGGGCCGCCGTCCTGGTCCTGACCAACACCTATGACGTGACAGCCGACGTGGTGCTCCACATCCTGGCCGAGCGCAGGGTCCCCGTCGTCCGGGTCGACCCTGGTGCCGATCTGCTCGGAGGTGCCCCGCTGACCGCCTACTACCGCACGGGCGAGCAGCGGGGCACCCTCCGCACGTCGAGCCGGGAACTTGACCTCACCCACGTGCGATCGGTCTGGGTCCGCCGACCCTCGCCCTACGAGGCTCCCCCGGGACTGGACGGGCACACAGCGAAGTTCGCCAGCACACAGGCGTTCTGGGGCTCCGGCGGCATCATCGCATCGCTCCCCAGGGCCCACTACGTCAATCACCCGTGGCACATCCGCAATGCGGAGTACAAGCCCGCACAGCTCGCCGTGGCGAGCCGGGCCGGGTTCCTGGTCCCGAACACGGTCATCACCACCGACCCCGACGAAGCACGTCGGTTCTGCACCGATCAACCCGGCGGTGCCGTCTACAAACCGCTGTGGGACAGCCACTACCGCACCGAGGACGGCGCCGCACAAACGGTGTGGGTACGGGAAGTCGACCCGGCCGAGATCACCGACGCCGTATCCGTCTGCCCGCACATGTTCCAGGCCAAGGTGGACAAGACGTTCGACGTACGGGTCACCGCCGTTGGCGACAGACTGTTCGGGGTCCGGATCGACAGCCCCGATCTCGACTGGCGCCACCGGCAGGACCTGATGACGTGTGCACCGATCGAGGTACCCGAGTCGGTCGCACGCACGATCGCCGCCTACCTATCCGAACTCCGTTTGGCCTTCGGTGCGTTCGACTTCACTGTGACCGCCGGTGGTGACTGGTACTTCCTTGAGTGCAACCCCAACGGCCAGTGGGCGTGGCAGCCCGCCGAAACCACTGCCGCGATCGCCCATGCCATTGCCGACCAGTTGGAGAGAGGTCCCGACTCATGAGCACATCGGCTCAGCTCCGCGCAGCCCTGGTGGACAGCCTCACTGGGGATGACAAAATCACCGACCCGGCATGGGAGGACGCTGCCAGGACGGTCCCCCGGGAGCTGTTCGTCGGATCGTTCTTCGTGCCGGTTCCGGGTAGCAACCCGACCGCCTACCGACCCGTGCACAAGGACGAGCCCGGATGGCTGGAGCGCGTCTACACGAACGAAACGCTTATCACTCAGCTCGACGGGCGGACCCGCCCCGAGGACGTGACAGACGGCACCGCGACCGGTTCCCCCTCCTCGTCGTCCACCTTGCCGTCACTGGTGCTGCGCATGTGGCACCAACTCGGCGTCGAGGCCGGTCACCGGGTGCTGGAGATCGGCACCGGAACCGGCTACTCGACCGCCCTCGGCGCACACCGGCTCGGGGCCGCCAATCTCGCCAGCATCGAATGCGACCCGGAGGTGGGCGAGGCCGCAGCCGCCGCCATCAAGGCCGCCGGGTACTCCCCCCGGCTGATCATTGGCGACGGGCTGCTCGGCGACCCGGACGGAGGCCAGTACGACCGGCTCATTGCCACCTGTTCGGTTCGCTACGTTCCGCCCCCGTGGCTGCACCAGGTGAAGCCCGGCGGCCGAATCCTGGTCACGCTGTCCGGCTGGTCCTATGGCTTCGGTCTCGCGCTGCTGGTCGTGACCGGCCCCGGAGAAGCCGCTGGCCGCTTCCTGCCCGGTTACACCAGTTTCATGATCGCCCGCCCCCACGACCGGCCGCCCCGCCAAAGCCTGTCCCTGCTTCCCGGAGACGAACGCCCGACCCGGATCGACCCCGAGATCATCGGCACGTGGACGGGCAATTGGGTCGCACAACTCGCAGCGCCCTCGGCCGAACGGATGGGAGCCGGCGGGCAGCAGATCCTCTCCGACGTGGCCACCGGCTCACAGGCCCGGACCGTGCCCAACCCGGAAGGCGGGTGGACCGTGGTTCAGCGCGGCCCGCTCCGGCTCTGGGACCAGGTGGAAAGTGCCGTCGAAGCCTGGCAGCAGGCGGGCGAGCCGCACCAGGAGGGTTTCGGGATCACCGTCTCGGGATCGGGGCAACGCGTGTGGATCGGACGCGAGGACGGGCCGGGCTGGGACCTGCCCATCTGACAACAACGGCCCGGCTCCCCCCTTCGGAGGGGCCGGGCCGTCGCGGTCGCTACGGGTCTCAGCCGCCGAGCTGGATCCCGGCCATCCGCTTCCACTCGTACTCACCGGTCTTGACCTTGAGGCCCAGCTCGCCCTCGAAGTCGTCGTGCAGGGTCAGCCCGGCCAGCTCGGCGGCCCGCCGGCCGACGGCGTAGTTCGGGGCCACCTGGTCGCCCCAGGCGCCGTCCGCGCCGACCACCACGATCCGGGTGGCCGCGGCGCCGACGTACTCGACGACCGCGTCGGCGCTGCCGCCGTGCTGCTGGGCGAAGGTGGTCAGGTGCTTGGCGATGCGCTTGGCGCGGCGCTCGGTACGGGCGTCCGGCGCGGCGGCGGTGGCGGTCGATGCGCTGCTCATGCCCGCATGCTACCCACCGGTAGACGCGCTGGCGACGGGAGCGGCCTGTGCACCGGGCCACATACTGGAGGCGTGACGTTCCGAGGCTGGCCGGCCGAGGCGCTCGACTTCTACGAGCACCTGGAGGCCGACAATTCCAAAACCTTCTGGCAGGCCCACAAGGAGCAGTACGACGACGCCGTACGGGCCCCGATGGAGCTGCTGCTCGCCGACCTGGAGCCGGAGTTCGGGCCGGGGAAGATCTACCGGCCGAACCGCGACATCCGCTTCAGCGCCGACAAGTCCCCGTACAACAAGACGCACATCGGCGCGCACCTGGAGGCCGGCGGCTACATCCAGCTCTCCGCCGACGGACTCGCCTGCGGCAACGGCATGTACCGGCTCGCCCCGGACCAGCTGGAGCGTTACCGCGCCGCCGTCGCCGAGGACGTCAGCGGCGCCGAGCTGGAGCGGGTGATCGCCGTGGTGGAGGGGGACGGCCCGCAGGTGTTCGGCCGGGACTCCCTCAAGTCCGCCCCGCGCGGCTTCCCCAAGGACCACCCGAGGATCGAGCTGCTGCGCCACAAGGGCCTGGTGGCCTGGCAGGAGTGGGCGCCCGCGAAGTGGCTGGGCAGCCGCAGCGCCTACACCCGGATCGCTGCCTTCCTGCGTGCCTCCCAACCGCTCAAGGACTGGCTGGACGGCCATGTCGGCCCCTCGGAGCTGCCCGGCCGCTGAGACGGTTCAAGAACTCGAAAGCGCCCCCGGACGCGAGCCGAAGCCGCCCTCGCCCGCCAGGGCCGCTACCAGCAAGTCCGCGACAACCTGCGCGTCAAGGAGGTCAAGCTCGACCAGGCTCCCGGCCGGCG
>NZ_JBSFJV010000216.1:0-4571 GCF_053598235.1 Kitasatospora sp. NPDC001159 | reverse complement strand
GATTGGTGCTGGTCATCAGGGGTGGAACTCCTACTCGGGCCCTCTCAGGCTAACCCGACAAAGCGGGATGTCTCACCCAAGGCTGACAGAGAGGGGTTGCGTGAGTGTCAGGGAGCGTGAGGGACGGCGCGGGACAGGGGTTCCAGTTCTCCGTAGAGGGCGGCGTGGAGTGCGGCGGCGAGTTCGCGGGCTCGTTCTTCGCTGCGCACGCCGTGCATCATGAAGTAGACGGGTCCCGTGTAGGCGCCGAAATCGACCTCGCGGTTGTCGACCAGGCGGAGGATCGCGGCCCGGATGGCATCGTTGACGGCATCGGCGACCGTGTGGTCGGAGCCGGCGGTGAGAGTGTCCGCCTTCACGGTCCACTGCTGGCGTTTTTCGGATTCGATGGCGACGAATACAGCGTTGTGCGCCATGGCGTTGCGGTAGGCGTCGTGGAAGGCGTTGGTACCGGTGGCGTCCGGGATGAGGTGAGCGGGGCAGGGAACCGGCAGTGGCTGCACCTGTGCATTCTGCCAAGAAGTGACGTTCGGCCGCGACGCGATGGCAGGGCACGTTGAGTGATCATCTTCGCCTCGAACCGGCAGCTTCCGCCTTCTCGCGCCCCTGACCCGACGCCGGTGCACAATCAGGGGCCGTTTCAGCGACCTGGCTCGATACAGCCAAAAGGCACCCGAACGGCCTACGCGCTTTCGCATCGAACAAGCGCCGTTGCCCCGTTCGGACCAGTCTGGCAGAAGTCTGCGCCACCGCGTTCTTGTGATCACTGCTCCACCGGGAGGCGTCATGGTCGTCGTGGTTGCCCTGCTCCTGCCGGTACTGCTCGTGCTCATGCTGTTCGGGCTGGACACCCTGGAGAACTTCTTGCTCCCCCGGCACACGGAACGGTTCCAGACCGACACAGAAGAACCTTTGAAACCGCTTTGACCTGCGGCAATCCGTCAGATCAGTGGCCGGGACCTCAGAAACAGGCACGGACCCCGCCGGGACCAGTCCCGGCGGCAGCGCGGCCCGGGCCCGCACAGACTGGAGGGGAGCCGGTCCGCGCCCGGACCCCCGAGCGGGCGCTGGGCCGGCTTCCCTCACTCACGCATCCGCTTCCCCAGCGGTTCGGGTCCGACGGCAGTCCGCGAACGCTTCGCTGGCATGTTCGCGGCTGAAACTCTGCAGGTCAAAGCCCTGTTCAGCGGCTGATCGATGGGTCTAGCATTCCCGCCACGGCGGCCCCACCACAGCACCACCGGGCCGCCGAGCAGAGAAGCCGCGCCGCTGCTCGGCGCGGCTGGCCTCCCACCGGCCGGGCCCCGCGGAACACCCCCCGATGGCGACCTGGCGAAACCTCGCCATCGGCGTCCTGAGGCTCGCCGGAGTCACCAACATCGCCGCCGCCCTCCGCCGCAACGCTCGAGACGTCACCCGGCCGCTCGCCCTCCTCGGCCTCACGTGATCACAAACCGGACATCACGCGACTACGCCAAAGCCTTGGGCGACTACGCCGAAGCCCTGGGCCGTAATGGACCTGTCCCGTTCGCGAGTTAGCTTAAGATGGGAACAAGACAAGGAGATCGATACGGGGTAGAAATTGAAATGTCTATTGAAGGATCCAGGCTTAAGCAAGTAAAGCGAGCGGGTGGGCTCACCGCAGCCGCCATAGTGGCTATTACCACTCTCCTCGGCGGCGCCGGCACGGCCCTGGCGAAGCCCACGCTCTCCCCGGTGAGGGCCGTAACCGCAGCGGCCCCGTCACAGGGTGGTGATGAGGGCGGCTACGGCTACACGGAAGGGTTCCTTGCCGGCGAGCGTTACTGCGCTGCAAACGGTAAAGTCCCGGACAAGCCGCCTGTCAGCGAATCAGGGACACCATCCGACCTGGCTGACGCGGTTAAGAAAGCGCCGCTGAATAGCCCGGAATGGAAGGATGCGAAAGATAGGGAGGACAGGTATTCGGCCAACTTCGGTAAGGGGTGGGGCGCCGCCGTAACTAAGTGCCAGAATTCGGCGGAGCCTTCGCAGAGCACCACTTCGGTGCCGCCGTCGCAGTCGTCGACTCCGTCGCAGTCGCCGAACACGCCGTCTGGGCCGTCGACGCCGTCGAACGGGAACACGCCGTCTGGGCCGTCGACGCCGTCGAACGGGAACACGCCGTCTGGGCCGTCGACGCCGTCGAACGGGAACACTTGCCTGCAATCCATCAACTGCCAGCCCGGGCCGGCAACATATTGATAATCAGCCCAGCGTACGGCTGAGTCAAAAAGCAGTGGGCGGCCCAGGTCACCGCTTGAGGAGCGCCTCCAAGGCCGCGGACAGATATGTGGGTCGGCCGGGACAGTGCCCGGGGCCGCGTGGGCCAGCTGGGCGTGGCCCACGTAGCTGGTGTAGAGAAGGAAGCCGCGTTGGTGGGCCGCGGGCGGCGGGAAGCCGAGCAGTTCGAAGAGGTGGGCGAGGTAGCCGACCCGGCGCTCGGTGACGCGGGCGAGGGCCGCAGCGACCTTGGGGTGATTGCTCGCGGCGAGCAATCGCACCTCCAGGGGATCCTCGGAGGCCGAGGAGGTTGCCCCGCGCAGGAGCGCTGCGTGATCTTGGTGGCTAATTTCAAGTTCCTTGTGATGAGTCCGAGTTGAGATGCTTTGGGGCGGTCCGGGGAGCGGTCTGGGACTTGCTCCGTCGGCCAGGGGTGGCAGCGTGGCCACGGTGCAGTGGATCATGAGCGCTGGTGATCTCTCGGGCCTCGTCTTGGATCGGAGCATGTCGTGTCGGTGCAACCGCAGCCCTGGCCCCAGCCTGACCCGCAGATCGCGGCGGCGATTCGGGCGATGTACCGGGGCAAGCGGGAGGCGCCGCTGGCGGTGCAGGTCCGTGACCGGCTCGGCGAGCTGTTCCCGGACGCGGCCTTCGCCGACGCGTTCGGCCGGGCGGGCAAGCCGGGCTGGTCGCCGGGCCGGCTCGCGCTGGTCACGGTCCTGCAGAAAGCCGCGAACCTGACCGACCGGCAGGCGGCGGACGAGGTCCGGGAGAATCTGGCGTGGAAGTACGCCCTGGGTCTGAGCTTGGAGGATCCGGGGTTCGACCACAGTGTGCTGTCGGAGTTCCGCTCCCGCGTCGTCACCCACGGGCTGGAGGAGCGGGCGCTGGACCTGCTGCTGGAGCGTCTACGCGAGCTGGGCCTGGTGGACGCGGGCGGCGGCCAGCGCACCGATTCCACGCACATCGTGGCCGCGGTGCGGGATCTGAACCGGCTCGAGCTGGCCGGCGAAAGCGTCCGCGCGGCCCTGAACGCGCTGGCCGCCGCCTGTCCCGACTGGGTCGAGCAGGTGCTGGTCGTGGAGGACTGGAGCCGCCGCTACGCGGACCGGATCGACACCTGGCGCCTTCCCACCTCCAAGGCCAAGCAGGACGCGCTCGCGCTCGACTACGCCAAGGACGGCTACACCTTGCTGCGAGCGGTGTATGCACACGGCTCCCCGGCATGGTTGCGTGAGCTGCCCGCGGTGCAGAGCCTGCGAATCGTGCTGGTGCAGAACTACACCCGCACCACGGCCGGCAACGGGCACATCCGCGTCAAGCGCCGCGAGCGCGCCGAGGACGGAGGCGACGGGCTGCCGCCCGGCCCGATACGCCTGGCCTCCCCCTATGACACCGACGCCCGCTGGTCGGCCAAACAGGACATGTTCTGGAACGGGTACAAGCTCCACGTCTCGGAGACGTGCCACCCGCAGGCCGACGGCGACCGCCCCGCCCGGCCGAACATCATCACGAACGTGGCCACCACCGCCTCCACCCTCCCGGACTCCAAGGCCCTGGAAGCGATCCATCAGGTGCTCCAGCGCCGTCGGCTCCTGCCCGCGCGGCACTACCTCGACTCCGGCTACCCGAGTGCCGAACTGATCGTGGGCTCGGCCAAGACCTACGGCGTCGCCCTGATCACTCCGGTCCTGCTCGACACCTCCCGCCAAGCCAAAGCCCAAGAAGGGTTCGCCGCCGACGACTTCACATCGACTGGGACAATCAGCAGGCCGTCTGCCCCGCCGGGAAGACCAGCGCCACCTGGACACCGAACATCCAAAACGGGGTGTCCAAGACCGTCGTCACCTTCGCCGCCCTCGACTGCATTCCCTGCCCCTTCAAGGAGCAATGCACCAGCTCCCGCAAAAACCGCCGCCAACTCAGCCTCTACCCCCGCGAACTCACCGAGGCCATCCGCGACGCCCGCAACCGACAGCAGACCGGAACCTGGCAACGCGACTACGCGCTCCGCGCCGGCGTCGAGGGCACCGTCCGCCAGGCCACCCACACGACCGGACTCCGTCGCGCCCGCTACCGCGGCCTGGCCAAGACCCATCTCGACCACACCACCAGCGCGACCGCCCTCAACCTCATCCGCCTCCACTCCTGGTGGAACGGCCACCCCCTCGACCGCGCGAACCACAGTCACCTCTCCAGACTCCAACTCAGCCTCACAGCATGAAAGTTGAAATTAGAAGCCGTTATCAATCCGGGCGTGATCGTGTGATTCCCGCTGGTCAGGCATGACGCGGAGGGGTGTGCGGGCAGTATTGGCGCGTCGTGTCGTC
>NZ_JBSFJV010000215.1:0-4634 GCF_053598235.1 Kitasatospora sp. NPDC001159 | reverse complement strand
ATTGGTGCTGGTCATCAGGGGTGGAACTCCTACTCGGGCCCTCTCAGGCTAACCCGACAAAGCGGGATGTCTCACCCAAGGCTGACAGAGAGGGCACCCCTCTCACCAATGCTTTGACCTGTGGCGTTATCTTGCCGTGACCAAGCCGCCAAGGTACCGGCGCGTTGTCCGGTGCGGGCATCAAGACACCTCACGGTGCCAAGTCGTCAAACTGACGGCCCGGGATACCCCGTGTAGCCTGTCGGCTCGTTCGATTTGAGGAGCGGAGTGGGACATCGGTGATCTGGACTGAGCTGATTGACGCCCTGCCGGGGGAAATAACGCTGCACCCGCCGGCGCCTGAACCCGCACTCACGGAAGCCCAGCAGCTGCTTGGCCGTCCGCTACCGGACGAGCTGGCGGCACTACTGCGAGAGAGCAACGGTGTCGAAGCGGAGTAAGTGGTGAGCTTCTCCGCCAGCGTGCCGACGCCCTCGTTCTCGCGGTCGACTTCGACCAGGAGCACCGGCACCTTAGCGCCGGGGTCGCGCAGCACCAGGACCGACCGGCCATGGCGATCACCACCGCCCGGCGCGCGGGAGAATGAGCCGGGTGACCAGCACCCAGCCCCTGCCCCGTACAGGTCGGGCGGTGCTGGGACGGGGTGTCTCAGCACCTGTCCCAGGCGTGTCCCAGGAGCCCGGGACGGTGCTGCTGCGGGATCGTCCCCGGCCCGGTCCGAGCAGAGCGGCCGACACCAGCAGCCCCGGTGTGCCGACCCTCGGCGGCTTCGGCGCCGCCATCGCCCAACGCCGGCCGCTCGCCGGCCTCCAGCCCACCGGCGACGTCGCCTCGGAGGAGTTCAGCGACCGCATCGAGGACGAGCTCGATCCCGAGAACTCCGACGGCGCCGCCGGCCGGGTCGTCGCCCTGGCCCGCGAGCTGGCCGCGCCGGATCAAGGGCGGCGCTACTCCAGCTCGGCGCAGCGGAATCCGACCTCCCCGGGCCGTTCAGTACCTGGACCGGCGAACGCGACTCGGGGCCCGGCGAACCGTAGGGCGCCAACGAGCCCCAGTGCTGAGCATCCGGGTGGGTGGGCGGGCGGCCGGTGAAGACATGGCCCAGGCGGACGAGGGTCAGTTGGCGCCCGCGAGGTGGGCGAGGAGCAGCGGGTTGACCTGGTCTGCGCTGGCCTCGGGGAGCCAGTGGGGGGCGCCCTCCAGGGGGACGAAGCGGTAGGGCGCCTTGACGTAGTCCGCCGTCAGCTCGGCTGCCTCGCGGCCGAGCGCCTGGTCCTCGGCGCCCCACACGTAGAGGGTGGGCACGGTGATCTCTCCGGAAGGTACCTGCAGATCCTCGCTGACCGCCCGGTACCAGTTGAGTCCGCCGGTGAGCGCGCCCTGCGTGAGTCTGCGGACGTTGGACTTGACCTGCTGCTCGGACAGCGCGCCCCGGTAGATCGCGTGGAGCGCGGCGGCGTCGTTCGCGAGCATGCCCTGCTCGGCCACGTGGCCGGGGAGGCGGAAGTGCCGGACGTACTCGGAGCGTTGCTGCTGGTCGCCGCCGCTGTTCAGGGCGCGGTAGAGGGCGAGCGGGTGGGGCGTGGCGAGCACGGAGAGCGTGTGCAGCCGCTCCGGGTGGGCGGAGGCCAGTGCCCAGGCGACCAGGCCGCCCCAGTCGTGCCCGACCAGGTGGAAGCGCTGCGCGCCGAGGGCGTCGGCGAAGCCGAGTACGTCGGAGATCAGCTTCTCGACGGCGTACTCCTCGACGGCCTCGGGGCGGGCGCCGGGGGAGTAGCCGCGCTGGTTCACGGCGACGGCCCGGTAGCCAGCCTCGGCGAGGGCGTGGATCTCCTCGGTCCAGCAGTCCGCGAACTCGGGGAAGCCGTGCAGCAGCAGGACGAGTTCACCGTCGGCGGGACCGGCGGCCAGGGCGTCGAAGGTGTGGGGGCCGACCACAAGCTGGGTAGCGGTGACGGTGGGCATGGGGTAACTCCTGTCAGTTGGATATCACATGACGGGATCTCTGGTCCGTCAGTACTTCGTTTTTTTCATCCAGTGCGCGCGCTGGTGGCCGGACGGCAGGACCGCCACGGGCGCGGGTGCGGTTGCTGGTGGGTGCTCTCAGGCGGCCTTGTTGGCGTGGTGGTGAGCGAGTGCCTCCTGTGCTGTGACCGGGGTGAACGGGTCGAGGGTGGTGACGGCGAAGCGCCGCAGGCGCAGGTAGCGTTCGCCGGTTTCGGCAAGGGTCCAGTGGTGGCGGGTGCGCGCGATCATGGGCTGGCCTTCGCGCGTGATGCCCTCCCAGGCGAAGTCGACCGAAAGGTCGTGGCTGCCGTCCGTGCCGGGGGTGATGGCGAGGTCGATGAGGTGGTGGGTGCTGATCTCGACCAGCTGGGCGGCGTCCGCGTACCAAGCGGCGACCTGGTCGAAGGTGTGCAGGACACGGCCGTCGGAGAGGGTCATGGCGAGGTCGGCGTCGAGCAGTTCGCGCAGAGGCTCGGCGTCGTCGGCGGGCTGCTCCAGGAGCGAGAGCCAGTAGTGGACGAAGGCGAGCACCCGGTTCTCGGCGTACGCCTCGGCGAACGGCCTCTGCTGGTAGGTGAGGATGTGCTCGCTCATGGCGCTGAACCGGGGCAGGCGCTCGCCGGGGTCCTGGAGGAGTCCGAGGTCGTAGCGCAGGAGTGCGGCGCCGGTCATGGCCGGGCCGGCGGTCTCGAAGTCGTGGGTGACCACCGCCCGCGCGGTGCTCGCGCCGGTGTGCTCGATGGCGGGGCTGCGCAGGTGGTGGGCGTTGTTCTGTCCGGCGGGCAGGGTGGAGACGCTGTCCAGGTAGGCCTGGCGGCCCTGGACGCTGGGCATGTTGCCCTCGGGCGGGCGGTGCATGGTGAAGTCGTCGGTGACGAGTTCGCCCTGGAGGTCGAGATTCATGCGCGGGGCCTCGTAGCCGCAGTACCAGCGGTGCAGCACGGTCAGGACCCGGTGCTGGTAGGAGCTCGTGGCCAGCGTGACGCGCAGGCGGTTGAGGTCGGGGGTGCCGGTGTCCTCGGACATATCGGTCCTCTTCTCTGAGCGGTGGTGGGGGCGGGGAGGGCGGTGGTCAGCGGACCCAGCCACCGGTGAGGGCGAGGACGGCCAAGCCGTCGAGGTCGGCGAGCTTCGTCCCGGCGAAGGCGCGCGCGGCGTCGGAGGTGAGCACCCGGAAGGCGGGCCGCTCGGCCGCGAGGAGCTCGACCATCTGCGCCGCCACGTCTTGCGGCGTCTGTGCACTGGCGAAGGCGCCGCGGGTGCGGTCCAGGTAGGCGGACAGGGCCGGCGCGTACGGCCCGGCCTGCTCCAGCGGGTTGTCGGCGAGGCGCACGTTGCTGACGAACTCGCTCGCCACCGCACCCGGCTCGACCACGCTGACGGACACGCCGACCGTCGCCGCGACCGGCGCGAGGGACTCCATGAAGCCCTCGACCGCGAACTTGGCCGCGCAGTACGCCTCGTTGAAGGGCTGACCGATCACTCCACCCACACTGGACACGGTCACCACGCGGCCCTTGCTCGCCCGCAGCAGGGGCAGGGCCGCCTTCGTGACGTGCAGCACGCCGAAGAAGTTGACCTCCATGACGGCCCGCACGTCCTCGACGCTGCCCTGCTCCAGGGTGCCGACGTGGCCCGCGCCGGCGTTGTTGACCAGCGCGTCCAGCCGGTCGAGGCCGGCCAGGCACGCCTCGACCGAGGCCGGATCGGTCACATCCAGCGCCCGGACCTGCACACTCACCCCGGCCGCCTCCGCCGCCGCCAGCAGCGCGCCCGCCTTCGCGGTGTCGCGCATGGTGGCAATCACGTGCCAGCCGCTGCGGGCGGCGGCGACCGCGGTGGCCAGGCCGATCCCGGAGGAGGTGCCGGTGATCAGGACGGTCTTGGCGCTCATGCTCGGTGATCCCTAACTTGTTATTAGCCATAACTAATATTGGACATAACTATGTGCCGGGAAATTTCACTTTGTCAAGCACCTCGGTAGGCTGGACCCATGTCCACCCCACCGGATGAGCTCACCAGGGAGATCGTCGGCCTCTTCGCGGCCGTCAACCGCCGCTACACCCAGGAGTCCGAGGCCGCAGCGGCCGCCCACGACCTGACCCCGCTCCACGCCAAGGCACTGCTCGCCGCCGAGGAGCCGGTCCCCATGCGCCGCATCGCCGACCGCCTGCACGCCGAGCCCTCCAACGTCACCGTCATCATCGACCGCCTGGAGTCCCGCGGCCTGGTCGAGCGCAGCCCCGACCCCGGCGACCGCCGCGTCAAGCGCGTCGCCGCCACACCGGCCGGCCGCACCGTCGCCGCCGACCTGCGCACCCGCATGCCCTTCGCCGCCGAACCCCTGGCCCGGCTCACCACACAGCAGCGCGAGTCCCTGCACGAGCTGCTGCAACTGATACTCGACGCCTGACTCGTGTCCTCAGTCACCGAAGCCCTGGCTGACCACTTCATCGCCGATCCCTCGCTGCTGCCCGCCCTGACCGGACTCCAGGACCGCGACGACGGCACGATCCGACACGAACTGGTCACCCTGCGTTTGCCGGAAACCTCATCCGGCCTGGTCAGGCCGCATGTTGGTACTCATGGAGGAGGCCGCCGAGCCGGTCGGTCCGGCGTATGTCGAC
>NZ_JBSFJV010000214.1:0-4655 GCF_053598235.1 Kitasatospora sp. NPDC001159 | reverse complement strand
ATTTTTTTTTTGTTTGGTTTTTTTTTTTTGAGTGGTGTTGTCTGCAGATCGGCGGGGGGGGGGGGGGTGGGGGGGGGGGGGGGGGCCGGCCCCCCCCCCCCCCCCCGCGACCGACATGTCCATCGCCGCGTGGCCCTCCATCGAGCCCGCCCGCCCGTACGACGCCTGCTCGCGGGCCTCGTGGAGGAGACGCTCGCGCAGCAGCAGGCGGAAAAGGACGGCGAGCAGCAGGATCATCACCGGCCCGCCGACGAACTCCGCCGCCGTGAACTGCCAGCCCAGCAACAGGGCGAGGATGACGCCGAGTTCCACGACCAGGTTGGTGGAGGCGATCTCGAAGGCCATCGCCGCAGTGAAGTTGGCGCCCTTGCGGAACAGCGATCGGGCCAGCGCGACGGCCGCGTACGAGCAGGACGAGGAGGCCGCACCGAGTCCGGCGGCGACGGCGAGGGTGCGCGGGTGGTCGTCGCCGAGGAGGCGGACCACCGTCGCCTTGTGCACGACGGCTTGGACGACGGCGGAGAGCAGGAAGCCGAGGATCAGGGCCCAGGTGATCTCCCAGGTCATCGATCCGGTGATGGACAGCGCGTGCAGGATCGCGCGCATGGTGATCCGCCTTCCGCAGAGCGTGACTCCGACGAGCGCCGGACACCATATACCCGTACGGGGTAACTACAACCGTGACGCGCCGAGACCCGCCGCTGCGCCGGCCTCTTCGCCCTTCGCGACCATCATCGTCGCGTTGTCCAATGAGAGTTGACGAACACGAGCAGCCGTGCGCGGACAGGTCGAGCTCGGCCGCCTGGACTGAGGGCGCGACCGCTCCCCCTCCACCACCGTTATGCTCGTCGACCGTGCTCGTTCGATCACGACGGGCAGTAGAGAATCGCGGGGGGGACCGGCCAATGACTGACCAACTCGGCAAAGTGGGCGGGTACACGGTGCAACCGGACGCGCTGCACGGCGTGGCGGAGGCACTCAACGACGTGGCGACCGACCTCACGTCGGCCGACCTCGCCTACACCGGGCTGGTGACCTACGAGGCCGCCGCCTTCGGCGAGTGCGGGATGGACCAGGCGTGGTCCAACTTCGACGGCAACTGGGGGAAGGAACTGCACCTGACCCAGCGGGCCGTGGCCGAGCTGGCGCAGAAGATGTTCACGACCACCGGCAACCACCGCGCCGCCGACGCCCAGGTCGCCGCGTCGATGATCCCCCAGCAGACCTGATGAGCAAGGCCAAGGATCTTCAGCAGATCCAGCAGACCATGCAGGCGATCGGCATGTCCGACGCCGCCGGCCAGCTGATCAGCGCCGTCGGGAAGGCGCTGGACGTGCCCGGACCGGTCGGCTCGCCGGACACGATCCGCGACCGGGCCAAGGCGTACTCGCAGACGGCAAAGGCCTACACGAAGGCGTCCACCGATCTCGGCAAGATCGCCGCCGACAAACTTCCGAGCGCCTGGACCGGCGCGGTCGCCGAACACGCCACCCAGGCCGTACAGGCACTGGCGAACGAACTGACCGTCTCCCAGCAGGCCATGCAGCAGGCTTGCAACCTGCTGTCGGACTGGGCGACCGACCTGGAGCACGCCCTGCACGACGACGCGTTCGGTGTGGTCCTCCTGAAGAACGCCATGAAATCGGCCCCCTGGGGCTCCGCCGCCGCGCTCAACGATGCCCTGGACGGTGTGAAGTACCGGCTCCTGGGCGCCCAGACGGCGGAGAGAAGCGCCACCAAGACCGCCAGCAAGCTCAACCAACTCGCCACCAAGGCGCGGGCCGAGCGCGTCGGGGGGAAGTTCGATCCGCTCGCCGCGCTGGTCCTGGCCAACGAGAAGGGCCCGGGCGGGGAGGCGGACGGCGATTACGTCCTGACGGACACTCAACTCCACGCGCCAACCAGTTCCTGGCCGGTCTGCCCGCTGAGGGCCAGGCCGCCTTCCAGGGCATGCTGTCCGGAGCCAAGTCGCCCGAGGAGGCCGCCTATCTCTGGAAGGCGCTCGCTGCCGGACACACGCTGACCGAGGTCCAGCAGTTCGGCGCACTGATCCACCCCCACGGCGACGACCCGGCCTGGCTCGCCCAGCACCTGGTCCCGTCCCTCGACACGGACAACGTCGGCCAGGAGTCCACCACCCAGACGCTGCGCCTCCTGTACCAGGGCAAGGAACTCCCCACCGGGGGCAAGAGCTTCGGCACCACCGGCGATGTCTACGGTCAGGGCAGCGTCGGCGACTGCGTCGCCGCCTCCACGGTGGTCGCCAGCCTCAAACTGGACCCGTGACGATGCTCCGGCTCACCACCGGCAACGCGCCCGAAACCCCGGGAGCCGACTCGCCGAGCGAGTTCGGACGGCGGCTCCAGGAGCTCTACATCCAGCAGTATCAGGCAGGCCAGCAGGCCAACGGCGATGAGAAGATCTACCCGGAGAACAAAGGCGGGATCGGCCCGAAGGGCAACACCTTCCTCGCCAACCAGAATCTCGGCAGGGCCACCGGCTCGACGTACGAGTACGTCAACCTCAACACCGATGACGACCGGCGTGCGGCCATGACGCGGATCGAGAAGGCCCTGGACGAGGGCAAACCGGTGCCGTTCTGCGCCTATGACGAGGCCGCCAAGGGTGATGATCACCATGCGCACCAGATGGTGATCATGGCCCGTGACGGCGACCGGCTGCAGGTGTACAACCCGTGGGGCCAGTCGGCATGGGTGACGGAGGACCAGTTCATCCACAACCACATGAACGACGGGGACCTCACCAACACGACGAACATCAACCGGCCCTACGGCGTGGAGCTGCCGCAATGACCGCCATTCTCCTGGACGCCGAGCTGATGACCGGCTACGACGTCGAGGCCGCCATCACCCGTGGGCTGCTGATCGACGGAGTACCACGCCGGGTGCTCTTCGGCGAGGCCGCGATCGCCGCCTCCTACCAGGCCGAGGCCCTGCTCGTCGGCCCCCACCCGCTGGGCTTCCTGGCCCAGTACGTCCGGGCCGGCGGCTTCACCGCCGCGCTCGACCTGCCCGAACCGGTGATCGGCCGGGAGGCGGGCGATCTGGTCCGCGGCTGGCTGCGCGCGGCCGCAGTCACGGGGGCGGACCTCCAGCGCGAGGTCTTGTTCGCCCGCTGGCTGGTCTCGGTCGCACTGCTCATCACCATGCGTCGCCGAGTCCGGGAGGACGGAAACTGATGCGTCGTACGATCGTCGCCGTGGCGGCACTCCTGGCCGCCATTCCCCTGCTCACCGCCTGCTCCTCCGGGGGGGCGTTGCCCTGGGTGCCGGTGACCGACTCGCCCACCGGCCCGCCGACGACGCAGAGCGCCCCGCCCGTCAGCCGGCCGGACGCGGAGATCGCCCTCCCCAGTCGTGCGGAGGCCCTCAAGGCCGCCTCGCCGTACCTGCCCAGCACGGTGACCCTGGCCGTCGGGCAGCGGCTCGGCGTCCCCGGAAGTCTGGTCAGCATGACGGCCGTGACGTGGGAGCTCACCTCGGCGGGCGACGGCGCCGTACTGCGGCAGGATTCGGACTTCATCTCCGATCCGTGCCCGGCGGACAGGGTCGGCTGCGACGCGGGGGGCGGCCAGACCTTCATCGCCCTCGCCCCCGGCACCACCACGCTGACCTGGACGCTTCACGAGCGAGGCAAATGCCCGGACGCGCCTACCCATCCGGCGCCTGGATGTGACAGCGTCACCAAGAGCATCCAGGTCACCGTCCGCTGATGTCCGGCCCTGGGCTCTGTCGCGGGTCGGTCTCGGCCAGTCCGCGGTTCACGACGGCCCGAAATCCCCGGCTCCAGGTGGCGGGCCCAGAACGGGTCGCGCTCGCCGCGCAGGCAGGCGCAGCAGGCGAGGGCGTGGCCGAATCGGTCGGGGTGGTGAACTGCTGACGGTTGAGTGCTGTTGAGTGATCCCTGGTGTTCACGAGCGAGTTTGTCGGTTTCCGCTGAAGCGTCGTCGAGATGCTCCTCTCCCCCGGGAGAGGAGCATCTTTGCGTTGCTCAGGACGAGCCCGACCCGGAGGCGGCCCAGGTCCAGCCCGGGCGGGTCGGCGGGGGTCTGGGGCATCGGGCGGCTCCTCGGCTTCAGGTCTTCTGTCGGTATGCACTACGTGCCGCAATTCCACCTGGCTGGACTCATGGCATCACACCTTCGATATGTCCGAAATGACAGCCATAGGAGCTCTCGTTACGTTCATCGCAGGTCGGTCGCCTGGCCGGCGTCCGCGAGACAGAGAGAAGTGACATGCTCACGCGTTCATTAACTGTGGCCGCTGCCGGAATAGGCGCGACGGTCATTGCAGCCACCGGCATCACCTACGCCTCGCCCTCCGGATCCACCCCGGCACCCCCGCCCGTCCAGCCGACAGCCCAGCCTGTCCAGCCCGCGGCCCCGCCTGCCCAACAAGCCGCCCCGGCCACGGTCGCCACTGGCGGCGGCAACGCAGGCGGCCAGAAGAACGAGGACCACGGACACGGGAGCGGCGGACAGGACGACCGCGGACACGAGGACCACGGACAGGACAACCGCGGACACGAGGACCACGGACGCGACGACCGCGGACACGAGGACCACGGACAGGACAACCGCGGACACGAGGACCACGGACGCGACGACCGCGGACACGAGGACCACGGACAGGACAA
>NZ_JBSFJV010000213.1:0-4691 GCF_053598235.1 Kitasatospora sp. NPDC001159 | reverse complement strand
AAGCCCTGGGCGTCGATGTTCGAGTAGTGGGCGAACACGTCGGGGCCGCCGCCGTCCTGCTCGATGAAGCCGAAGCCCTTTTCGGCGTTGAACCACTTCACAGTGCCGGTAGCCATGCGCTTCTCCTTCTCGGGAACTGATCGGGTCCCACTGGTGCGGGCCCGGAGGTGATCGCCTTGGTCCGGAGATGCGCTGAAAAGCAAGAACACCCACGGCATGTCACCGCGGGCGAGGACTTCGGAACCACGACTGCTTGATCAAAACGTTACACCGCGGGGGACCCCGCAGCCAGGGAGCCGAACCGGACACGAAGCGGCGCGGCTGTGGCGCCGTACGCGCTTCGGTCGTGCCGAGCCGCCGACGGACGCGAACACGAGCGGGACTCCCCTGCTGAACGGATGCGGGGGCCTCGCGTGTGTCAGCCCCGGGGAAAGGAGCCGACCTCGGAGGAGAGCGATGACCAGTACCGGTGGCTCACGAGAACCGAGCGCCATGGTGCACATGTCGATCTCCGGCGCGCCACCCGTGGCGAACGTGGTCGCCGACACGGTCGGGCAGTCGTTCAGACTGATCGTCGTCCCTGGTCCTGGCACAGCGGGGACCATGTCTCACCCGCCGATCAGGTGGTCCGCACCCGCGGGCAGGTGGACGCGTCGGCGCCGGTCGAAGAAGCCGCCGCACGGCTGGTTGCCCTCGCAGATGCCGGTGCCGGTAAAAGTGGAGTTCAGCGGTCGAGCCGATGCCGTCGTCAAGGTCGATGCGCTGATCCGCGCGCGTTTCCGCGCTGGACCGCCAGCGGGGATTTCGCAGGCGTCCGAAGTGTGGCCGGGGAGTCCGTCGCTCCCCACGGGCCAGCCATAACCGAAGCGGCATGCGCTCGGGAGGCCCGTCGGACGCTCCGCTGTCCCTCGTCGCCGTCCCGTCGCTGATCGCGCCTCGCAGCAGTGTCGCGCGGGCAGACGGAAACCTGCAAGGTGGGCTCCCTTCGCCGGCATTGTCCGGATCAGGTGATGGAGGTCGCCTTCCGGTCGCACAGACCTTCCAGCCTCTCAGCCCGACCGCCGACAAACGCCCCGCGCGGAGCCTCCGCCCATCGCCCGGGGCCATCCGGTCGAACTCCCTCGCTCGCCCTGCAGGCCAATTCCCACGATACTCTCGCCCCCGCCCGGTACCAGGGGCCGAACGGCCCCATCGCCGCCGCCCGGGTGACCAGGCTGACTGACCGAACCGAAATGTCCACGACGTCGCGATCCGGGACGAATGGCTGACCCCGCCGGTGCCACGCTTCTACGCGGCCCTGTCCGCCGACACCATGCCCGCGCCCGGCGCTCCGGGCCACCCTGGGACTGGCCGGAGCCCTGTTCTGCACCCTCCTCACCGTCGTCCTCAGCGCGATCGTCGGCGGCTTCCGACCCGCCGTCACCGCCACCGTCATCGGTTTCCTCGCCGCCGACTTCCTCTACACCCAGCCCTACTACAGCCTGCGCGTCACCACCGCGATCGACCTCGCCGCACTGCTGGCCTTCGCCGTCGTCGGCACCACCGTCGGCCTCCTCGTCGACCTCCTCGCCCGGCGGGGACTCCAGGCCGCCCGCTCCCGCGTGGAGGCCAAGAACCTCGCCCGACTACTCGCCGACGTCATCGCCGACGGCCCCCGCACCCCCCAGGAACTGGTCGACGCCCTCCGCCGCACCTTCGACCTGGACACCATCGCCCTACTACGCCCCACGCCAACGGGCTGGCACACCGAAGCGGCCACGAACGACCGCGCCCCGTCGAGTCCCGACGAAGCCCCGTTCAGCGCCGAACTCGCCGACGGCCGCATCCTGGTGATGGCAGGCGACCGACTCACCTCCAAAGACGCCCAACTGCTGCGCGAGTTCGCCACCCAACTGCGTCTCACCCAGGAGAGGACCCAGCTCGGCCGACTGGACGACGCCTGACCACGCCGTGGCAGCCAGCCACCCACCGATCCCCGGCCCAGACACCCACGCCCACCACTTCACCCACGACACCGCCGCCACGGCTCAGGCGGCAACTTCTGGGTCGACCTGTTCCGCACCATCCTGCGGATTCTGCTGCCGCTCGCAGTGGTCGCCGGCCTGCTGCTGATCGGCCTCGGCGTCGAACAGAACCTCGGCGGCAACCACACCGCCACCACCCTCACCCGTGCCGACGTGCCCGTACGAAGCCACCTTCGGCACCTCGGTCATGCGCTTTGCCTCCCGCGCACCAGAGCCCCGATAAGCCCACCCCGATCCACAGAGGCCACAACCAGCACGCCACTCACCAGCCCCAGCAGGGGCTGGCCACCGGCCGCGTGGCCAGCCCCGCCCTGGGCAGCTCCAGAACCTCCGGAGGCGCGAACTGCACCGGACTCGCCGAAGTGCCATCACCACCCCGGTGGGGACCAGTGTTCAGTCAGCGGTGCTGCCCATACTCAATCCTCGCCATTAGTTTCCTCAGTGGGCTCCTCCGCAGGCTCCTCGGCAGCAGCTTCCTCGCCCTCACCGGCAACAGCCTCAGCAGTCGGCTCCTCCGCAGGCTCCTCGGCAGCAGCTTCCTCGCCCTCACCGGCAACAGCCTCAGCAGTCGGCTCCTCCGCAGGCTCCTCCTGCGCAACGTCGCTCATGTCTTCACCTCCTCCCCACGACACTCATACGGCCAGGCACGTCCCAGCTCTCAAGTCCGGGCGCAGTTGGCACGTTCCTACTTTAGGGTGATTTGTTCACATTTGTTCGCCTCGCCCTACTGTTGGAGGAAAACGACTCCAACGCTGTGCCCGACGCCCGCAGCGACCGCAGTGACCGCCGCCGTGCGTGCCTGGTCAGAGGAGGTGCGACCCCATGCCCGAAGTGCAGCGATACGCTGTCACGCTTCCGACGGAAGGCGGAAGCCACGCCCCGCAGAGGATCGTGGTGGTCCACTGGACGCCGGATCTGGCGGACGGGCAACCTGTCTATACCGACGTGGACGCCGTAGTGCGTGTAGCCATCGACAGCGCACACGGCACTGCCCGTCTGCTCGCCGCGCAGCCGGGTTCGCAGGCGCACTGTCTACAGGCAGTGCCGTTGCCCTGACTGCGGCTCGCGCTTCGCGGCGGGGGGATACGCCACGGGTCAGGGCAGGCAGTCGCGGCAGACGGGCTGGCCGTCCGCGGTCTGGCCGACGCGCTGGCTGCGGTGGTGAACCATGAAGCAGTGGGCGCAGACGAACTCGTCCGGCCGCGGAGGCACGACCGCTACGGTGAGTTCCTCGTTGGAGAGATCCGCGCCGGGTAGTTCCAAGGATTCGGGTTCCTCGGCTTCGTCGACGGCCGCACCGGGGAACCGCTGTTCACGGCGGCTCTGGAGGTCTTCGAGGCTTTCCGTGCTTTCGGTCTCGTCGCTGCGGCGCGGGGCGTCGTAGTCGGTTGCCACGAAACCCTCCTCGAGCAAATCGATGGGACCGGGATGGACACCAGGTCTCGCAAACGAATAAGTCTACTGCGGACCGATTTACTCAGGTCGGATGGGCGTTCGCGGACAACGCGGTCGGCCCCTGGCTACCTTCGGGCAAGTCCCACATCCGCGCCGCCTTCACACTACGACAAGCGGCACATCCACACTGCCAGACCGTCCCTCTGCTTGTCCTCGGCCCGTTCGCCGTTCGTGCCGGTCTGTCCGGCGGGTTGGGACCGGTGGACCCAAGACCGTTCCGGCAGACCCGCGCACGCTAGAGGTGCTCCCGAGTCGAGGAGGGTGGTTGCCGTGCCGAATCTGGGAGTCGCAATCGTCCGGCAGTACGAGCGCGGGGTGGTGTTCCGGCTGGGCCGACTGCGCGGGGTCCGCAAGCCCGGAATCCGGTTCATGATCCCGCTGGCCGACCGGATGTGGAAGGTCACCCTGCGCACGGTGACCATGCCGATCCCGTCCCAGCAGGTGATCACCCAGGACAACGTGTCCATCGGGGTCGCGGCGGTCGCCTACTTCCGCCGGGTGGACCCGGTGAAGTCGATCGTGGAGATCGAGGACGTGGCCAGCGCGATCGGCCAGATCGCCCAGACCACCGTCCGCAACGTGGTCGGCCGCTCCCTGCTCGACCAAGTGCTCACCGACACCGAAACCCTCAACGAGCAGATCAAGGAGATCCTCGACGGCCTCACCCAGCAGTGGGGCATCCTCGTCCTGCTGGGGGAGCTCAAGGACATCGAACTGCCGACCACCATGCAGCGGGCGATGGCCCGGCAGGCGGAGGCCGAGCGCGAGAAGCGCGCCAAGATCATCGCAGCCGAGGGCGAGGCCCTCAGCGCCGACCGCCTCGCCGAGGCCGCCGACGTCATCGCCGACCACCCCATCGCCCTCCAGCTGCGCAACCTCCAGATCCTCGCCGAGATCGCCGCCGAGAAGAACTCCACCATCGTCTTCCCCGCCCAGTTCCTCGAAAGCGCAAGGGCCCTGACGCGGTTCGTCGCCGAGGAGAGCCAACGCCCTGATGCCGTGACCGCAGCCATCCCCGCGCCGACCGGCCCGGCCAGCGGCCAGGCACCCGAACCCGACTGGCCCATCCCCCAGGACGAGGCCCTCACCGACCCCTTGAAAGGACAGGTCTGGACATGAGACATCGGCCGACGCGTGGCCCGGCGCAGGCAACTGCTCGGCCTCAGCCGCCAGGACGTGGCCGACCGGGCGGGCATGGCACCGGGGTACGTG
>NZ_JBSFJV010000212.1:0-4752 GCF_053598235.1 Kitasatospora sp. NPDC001159 | reverse complement strand
CAAGCACCGCGCCAAGCACCACGACGTCGGCAAGACCGTGAAACGCGCCGAGTCGATCAAGGAACACCAAGCGCAGCGAGGTTAAACGCCAAGCTGAGACTGCACAACCGGGGTGCTGCTCGACGCCGCGCTCCTGTCGCTGACCAGCCCAAGTACCACCGCGTTCCGCAAGAAGTGGGCTGAGGGAGAGGCCACTTACGAGAGCGCGCAGTACGTCGGCCTGCCCGACCCAACGCCGCAGACGGCGCAGGCGCTACGGTGGTTGCTGAGCGATGAGCGGCCCGCCACCCGTACCTACGGTCTGATCGCCCACCAGGCCCGTCACCGGTACGACATCCCGGTCCCCTTCACCGCCGGCTGGTTGATCTCCGCCATCAAGTGGGGCGGCGGCAGGGCGGAATCCTTCCCCGTCGAAGCCGACGTCGAGGCCTTCGTCCTGGCCGCCACCACCGAGGCTGCTCTCAAGCAGCTCTGACCCAGCACACGGCATGCCGAAGGCGCCGACCACTTGGTGGTGGTCGGCGCCTTCGGTGACCGGATTCAGCGGTGTCGTTCGGGTTCCGTGCGGGGTTGAGTAGGCAGGTCAGAGCTTGCGGTTGAGCAGCAGAGCCAGGACGGTACGGGCTTCGCGTCGGCGGGCCGGCGCGGGGGCGGCGATCGCGGTGAACCCATCTGGCCATCGCCGGGCTGGTCTCCGACCGCTCCGCACGACGCCCGGCCCGCCACCGGGCGAGCACCGAACTGGTCCTCGCCCGCGACGCCGTCTGCTGATCACCCACCAGCCGAACCGCCAGGCCAACACGCCCCGACCCCAATTTCACCCAAGGCCGTTATCTTTACGGGTTGCTTGTCCTCAGGACCCACCCCATGTCGGCGAGCGTCTGGGAAATCGGGACGTACCACATCCCATGAAAGCACCACGGCGTACGCCATCCGCCGTCAGCGGTCTGTCGGCCAGCGCAGTCCTGCTCCGACTCAAGAGAGGTGATGGTCCCGCGGGCCTGGATCTTGGTTCCGTTGTCACTCGTCACGAAGACAGGTCCACCGCTGTCTCCGTTGGCGGCGGCGATGTTGTTGGGGTCCGTCTGCACGGCCTCGTCAGCGAACTTACGCCAGACGCCGTTGGGCCCCATGATCTGTCGATCCACTTGGGCGACGCGAATATTGCAGTGCGCCCCCGAGTTGGCGGCGGACTGGCAGACATAGTCGCCAACATTGTTGCCGCCAGATCCGGAGACCTGCATGGCATAATCGCTGGGTTCGTTCCACGCGAGGGTATAGACGTATCCGCCCGATTTCTGGGAGTCGCGCGGGACGATACCAATCGTGTCATCGGCGGCGTTTCCGTCACCCTCATTGGCGTAACCCATATACTGCTGACTGTACCAGGTATTGTACGAGCCGGCGCCGCAGTGCCACGCAGTGGTGACCAAGCTCTTGTACATGTCCGCAGGCTTGTACACCCCGAAGCCAGTGGAACAGATCGTCCCACCGGGAGTCAGTACACCAGCACCGCCGTACCAGGGCTCGGAGTCTGCGCCTCGCGACAGGTCCACGACCGTCTTTTGATGGCGGGCGTGGACTTCCACACCGGCAACGGCCGACGCGATGGCCTCCACCTGCGGCGTCAGCTCTTCGGTAGAAAGTGGCGCAAGGAGTGCCCCAGGCACCCGCTCGTCGTCCGCCTCATAGCCGAGGTCAAGGCCACTTCCGTCAAGCGACGGCCCGATGCTGCTGATGTGACTTGCCCTCTTCGCCGCGAGGGGGATTGGCTTGCCGTTCGACAGCAGCTTCTCACGGGCTGCGTGCAGCTCCGCCTTGGAGTACTTGGCAGGCACGACCTGCACGCTCACGCCCTTCGGAAGGTCTTGGAGCACACCGCGAACCGCGTCCGGGAGTTCCCCCTTCCAATGCAAGGTGATGCGGTTGGCCCCCGGGTCGACCTCTACCTCGGAAAATCCTGGGATCCGATCCCGGGCATGTTCCTCCTGCCCTCCGACGATCCGGTCGACGACCTTGTCCAGTGCCTCCTGCTTCTTCATGAGCTTGAGGGTCTCCGGCTTGGTGACCTCCGCCAGTGCAGCTGCAGTGGTACCGCCGGGTGGCAGCTTCTTATTGGACGTAGAGCCCGGCCGAGTCGGCGCTGGAGTGGGGGCGCCGTCCCCCGATATAGCGATAGCTGGAGCAATTGCAGACACCGATGCCAGAAGAGCAGTGGCCAGAATTATCCACTTTCGGCCGGAGTTACTTTTTTGAGCCACTCAATTCCCCCCAGATGAGATGCAATCAGCCCTTTGGGTGATCGCGCACCCCGCATGGTAGCTCCGAGCAGACACTTGCCGCACACAAATAAAAGCCCCAGAAGCACCTTTCCGCGCATTCCGGGCATAACGGTCAAGGATTTACCATCTCCTAGCAAGAGAAATCGTCATAGATTTAGGCGATTTGCCTGGCAGGTGGTAGGCGCCGCGTCCCGTCTCGTTTGAGCCCCCGCCAGAGGCCGCCCGTGATTCAGAAGGGAGCGCACGCCGACCCGCTCCAGCACCTGCGGCGGGACGTCCGCGATCCACTCTCGACCGCCAGCAGCGAGGTCGCCCCGGCCAGCACCGCGCACGCTGTCAGGGCGAGGACCACGGCCCGCGCGTGCCGCACTCCACGCGGATCACGAGGGTCCGGCACCTGGGCCAGCCGCTCCAGCAGACTAGGCACCTTCCCAGCAGCCGCCTCGGGCTGCTCGCGGAGCTGGTCAAGGGCAGTCGGAATCGGGGATGATGCGTCGGCAGGCACGGTCTTCCACTCGGGTCACGGGGCGTAGAGAACTCCATGATCTTGGAAGCCGTGCCTACCTTCCTTACGCACGCCGCTTCGCGCCCGCGTACGATCACGAACCGTCGCCGATGAAGTGAGGCTGAATCGATGCCCCGTACCCCAACGCCGATACACCTGACCGCTGTCACCCTGGCCTTGACCGCTCTGCTGGCTTGCGCAGCCTGCGCTGGACACACCAATGTCGCGCCGTCCACTCCCGTGCCGACGAGTGCCGCCGCGTCCGCCGTCGCCGCAAGCCCTCCGCCGAGCTCGGGCCGACCGGATCAGCAGCAGCTGGACACGGCCGCAGATGCGGTCTCACACCTCGGCGGCTCCTACCAGGATGTCTTCACTGGCCTGATGGTGGACGTTCCGGGCGGTGGCGTCATCGTCTACCGGAAGCCGGGCGGTGGCGGCTTCGACGCCGCCCTCGCCCACCTGGGTCTGGGCGTGCGCGTGGACCTGCGCGACGCGCCGCGCTCGATCAACGAGCTGGCCGCCACCCGCAACCGGGTCGCGGCACTGATAGGGCACACGAGCGACTACAGCATCGTCAGTGTGGGCGACGGATCGGCGGTGAGCTTCACCCGCGGCGTGGTGGAGGTCGGCGTCAGCGGAAATCTGGCCAGCGCCCAGGCAGACCTGCGCGGCCGCTTCGGCGACCGGGTCACTGTCTCAGTCGCCCAACCGCTCTACGGCTGACCGGACTCTCCGCCCCGCGTTCGGCTGCCAGAGGACGTTCTGTGAGCCATTTCCGGGTTCTAGCTTGAGGAGGGCTTCGGCGGGCTCTGGGGCGTCGGGTGCGGCATGGTGAACAGGCCAGGTTCGGGCTCGATGAGGACGCCCCGGTTAACCAGGCGTTTCAGCTTGGCATGGGTTCCTTCGGTGTGACGGGACTCGATGCCGAGGCCGAGCGCCGGACAGACGTCCTTGGCGTGCAGGCCGTCGTCGGTGTTTCGAACAGGGCGAGGATCTGGCGGTAGGCCGACGGGAGAAGATCAGAGGCCCGGGTATCGTCGCCGGCGATCTTCAGCAGCTCGCGCATGGACGGCCCCACTCGTTCCCGCCGCTGGCGGATCCCGCCAGGTCGGTGTGGTTGTGCTGGTCAGCCGACGCGTCATGAGGTCGGTCATCGACCAGTAGATCATCGACGCCGAACCGGCCGGGAGGGTCTCGTAGTCGGAGACCAGCCGCCGGTGGAGCACAGCCGGCGACCTTCCCGCCGATGTCACACTCGCACTGACCGACAGCACCGCGTTCACCGACGCGCAAGCCCTCTACCGGCACGCAAGCCAACTCCACCTCGTGGCCCTGCTGGCCTCGGCGGTCACCTTCATCCTCTGGTTCTACCGGGTACGGGTGAACGCCGAGAGATTCAACCCCCACGGCCACAGACTCAAGCGCGGATGGGCGATCGGCGCCTGGTTCACCCCCGTCGCAGGCCTCTGGCTCCCCCGGCAGATCGCAGCCGACACCTGGCAGGCCAGCACCCGCCCCGACGAGTCCGGAATCCCCCCGATCACTCACACGCTCCTCAACCTCTGGTGGGGCACCCTCTGGGCCACCATCGTGATCGGCCGACTGGACGCCAACTTCTACGGCCAGGCCCGATACCCGACTCCTACCAGGAAGCGATCGCCTGGCTGACCGCCTCCGACCTGCTGGAACTCGCAGCCGCCGTCTTCGCCATCCTCGTCGTGCGGAAGCTGACCGCCCTGCAGGAACAGCGCACCACCGAATCCACCACCCGCGCATACGGAACCCCCGCCCAGACAACACTCAACCGCTGACAAGCGACACCGCCGACAGGACCGAGGCCGTGTCTTCCCCCACCAGGCGAAGACACGGCCTCAGAAGCCGTTGTCGTACCGATCGTGGGACGTGCCGGTCGAACGGGCGTCTCGATGGGGTGATCGTAGGCCGGTCGGCGCATGAAGGCAGGGC
>NZ_JBSFJV010000211.1:0-4828 GCF_053598235.1 Kitasatospora sp. NPDC001159 | reverse complement strand
CTGATGTCGCAATCCACACCTGGCCAGAAGGCCCTCACTCATTTCAAGATCACCCGGCCGTGAGCCCTGTCACCAACCTCCGTGGTCAGTACACCAGAGGCCGAGCAGGCCGATGGCGTGGCCGTCGGGGTCGACCACCGGCCACACGGCTAGGCCTCGGGCGCGCATGGCGGAGGCTGCGGTGGCGGCGAGCATGTCGGCGGTGGCGAACGGGGCGCGGTCGAAGGCGATGTCGCGGACCGGGGTGCGCTCGGTGGACTGGGTGCGGGTCTGGAAGGGGGCGAGGTGCAGGCGGGTCACCAGCCCGGCGCAGCGGCCGTCCTCGTCGCGGACCAGGAGGTGGTCGGCGCCGGAGCCGTCCAGGATGTGGATCGCCATGTCGAGCATGACGTCGTCGCTGATCTGGAGGTCGGGGCGGGTCATGAGGTCGCGGACCGTGGTGGTGGTCGCGGGGCGTTCGAGGGTGAGGGTCATGGGGCTCCGTGGTGTCGTTTCCGCCGGGGCCGGCGGTGGTCGGGGTACTGGCGGTGGGACGGCCGCCGGGGGGCCGCCGGAGGCCTGGAACGCGGGGGCGGCCCGGCCCGGGCCTGCCTTCTAGGCCGTGGGGACGATGCGCCTGGGTGCCCGGCGGCGGCCGGAGGGGCCCTGGGTGTCGCGGCTCGCTCCGTTGGCGCGGGTGTCGCCGCCGGTGGGGGCGGGGCGTCCGCGGCGGCCGCGCTTCGCGGCCGTGCTGCGGCGGGGGCGTTCGACGACGGGGTCGGCGATGACGACGGGCACGCCGGTGGGGACGCGGGCGCCGGTGATGCGGGTCAGGTCCTCGTCACCGGCTCTGACACGGGTGGTGATGGGGGTGATGGCGGCGGTGGTCATCAGGCGGGCCGTCTGGCGGCGCTGGCTGGGCAGGACGAGGGTGACGACGGTGCCGGACTCGCCGGCCCGGGCGGTGCGGCCGCCCCGGTGGAGGTAGTCCTTGTGGTCGCTCGGCGGGTCCAGGTTGACGACGAGGTCGAGGCCGTCGATGTGGATGCCCCGGGCGGCGACGTTGGTGGCGATCAGCGCCGTGACCTGGCCGGTGCGGAACTGCTCCAGGGTCCGGGTGCGCTGGGGCTGGGACTTGCCGCCGTGCAGGGCCGCGGCCTTGACCCCGTTGGCGAGCAGGTCCTCCACCAGCGCGTCGGCGCGGTCCCGGGTGTCGGTGAACATGATCACCCCGCCGTCGCGGGAGGCGATGTGGGCGATCGTGGCGTTCTGTCGAAGTTCTGCACGTACAGAACGTGGTGCTCCATGGTGCTGACCGCCGCCGCGGACGGGTCCACCGAGTGGGTGACCGGGTCCTTCAGGAAGTGCCGCACGAGGCGGTCGACGTTGCGGTCCAGGGTGGCGGAGAACAGCATCGTCTGGCCGCCTTCGGCGACCTGTTCCAGGAGTTCGGTGACCTGCGGCAGGAAGCCCATGTCGGCCATCTGGTCGGCCTCGTCGAGGACGGTGACGCCGACCCGGTCGAGCTGGCAGTCGCCGCGCTGGATCAGGTCCTTGAGCCGGCCGGGGGTGGCCACGACGACCTCCGCCCCGCGGTTCAACACGTGTGCCTGGCCGCCGATCGACATCCCGCCCACCACGGCCGCCATCCGCAGCCGCACCGCGTGCGCGAACGGGGTGAGGGCGTCGGTGACCTGCTGGGCGAGCTCGCGGGTGGGGACCAGGACCAGGGCCAGCGGGCGGCGCGGCTCCGCGCGTCGGCCGGCGATGCGGGCCAGCACCGCGAGACCGAACGCGATGGTCTTGCCGGAGCCCGTCCGTCCGCGTCCGAGGACGTCACGTCCGGCCAGCGAGTTCGGCAGTGTCGCGGCCTGGATCGGGAACGGCGTGGTGACGCCCTGGCGGGTCAGCACCGACTGCAGCGCCTTGGGCATGTCCAGCTCGTCGAACGATTCGACGGCGGGCAGCGCCGGGGTGGTGCTCACCGACATCGCGAACTCGCCTTGCGAGGAAAGGCTTTGACGGGCACTACGGCCGCCGGCTGGCCGGTCGCCGCAGAAGGAGCCGCCACCCGAGCGGGAACCGTAGGCGGCGCCGGCGGATCGGGAGGAGGCCGAGGAACGGGAGTTGGCGTTCTGGTACGGGGAGCGGCGGGAGCGGTTCATGTGAAACCTTCCTGGGGTGGCACGTCGCGAGGCGGCTCCGCGGCACGGGGCGCCGGCAGGAGGTCGCGAGGGAACGGGCCAAAAGTGTGGAGCGCGGGGCGTGGACGGTGAAACCGTGCGGCACGTCACCTCAGGTCGGCGCTCACCGCCGGGGCGGGAACGGAGATCCTCGAACCGTGGGATGTCACGGCAGGGCGGCGGTCCGGACGCGGCGCTGCTCGTCTCGCGTGGGGATGGCCGCCGGTGGCGGAGCCAGGGGCCTGAACGGCCGGGGATGTGCATGGTGGAGCAATGCCGAGGGGCCCGCACCGGGCATCATGTACGCGGTGCGGGCCCCTCGCTACCAGGCGGGTGCCGTGGCGGAAACTACAGCGGACGAATGTTCTCGGCCTGCGGGCCCTTCTGGCCCTGCGTGACGTCGAACTCGACCTTCTGGCCCTCGAGCAGCTCGCGGAAGCCGTTGGCGTTGATGTTCGAGTAGTGGGCGAAGACGTCAGCGCCGCCACCGTCCTGCTCGATGAAGCCGAAGCCCTTTTCCGCGTTGAACCACTTCACAGTGCCATTAGCCATAAAGAAATCTCCTTCAAGGGGCTGTCCGAAGCGTGCACAGCGCGCGCTTCGAGTCGCCGCGATGAGCACCCACCCGGGAAAGAGCCGGGAAACAAAAGGCGCCTGCGAAACATCAGCAGGCGCACACAAAGTTCATGGGAACCACTACTGCAACTAAAACGACTCTAGCAGGCCCAGGCCCGCCGCGGGTGGATATTCCGCCCCCGGTTCTGCGACGCCCCTTGCCGGGGGCGCCGGCCACGAGGTCGCAGAACTGTCAAAGTGACTGCATGGCATCCTAGTTGGGCATGTCATCCGCCCCTTGGGCGCCTACCAGTCGCTCTTCCGGGGAGGGCGCGTCGCGCAGGCGCCGAGCCTCTGCCCTCGGCGCGGCAGACCCGCGAAAGCGACGTGCCACGCCCACCGGCACCATCCGGAGGCGCTCCGAAATTGAGTGCGCGAAGAAGAAGGCGCGCTCCCGCGATTTTCGGCGCATACTGCACGGAATGACGAAATCAGCAGCAGTCCGCCGTGTCCTGCCCGCCAGCCCCTTCAGAGCCCGGATCGAAGCACCGTGCAAGCACTTCGCCGTCGGTGACCGCGTCACCCACGACACGTACGGCCTCGGCCGGGCCATCGGCGTCGAAGGCGACAGTGACATCGCGGTACTCGTCGACTTCGGATCGCGACAGGAACGCATCACCCAGCCCTACGCCACGATGTTCAAACTCTGACGCCGGACGCACGCGGTTCTCCACCGAGTCCGCCGCCCCACGCATGGTGCGGGCCCTGCGGTACACCCCTGGCTGGCGCGACGGCCGGGGGACGCACGCCCTGACGGGCCGAACGAGCACCCGTCGCTGCGGCCGCGGCCTCACCGGTGATGGCCGGATCCGGGGATCACCGGTGCTGGGATGGGCCCGGGCCAAGAGCTGATCGGCCCGACCTGCCACGCCTGCCCGCATCCCGCCGTCGTCGCCGGGCGCACCGGGTTCCGCGGCATCCGCGGCGCGCTGATGCTGGCCCTGTCGGAGGTCCTCGGCTCCGCGGGCTTCACCGTCACCACCCTCGGAGCCGACCCTGCTCGTCACCGCCGGCCCGCACGATCCGGGCGACGGCCCGGCCCTCACAGCTGCTCCCACCTGCCCGGCACCGCGGTCCAGCCGATCGGCACGTCAGATCGCCGCCGCGCAGCGTCCGGCCGTACAGCAGGCGCAACGCCGGTGACCGCCATGGCCGCTGCCCAGGCCCGTGGGCCCCGCGGAGGCGGTGTCATATTCTGGGGGACATGTCGAACCCCGACGGGCTGCTCGTCGACATCGCCGCGATGGTCGAGTCCGAGCACAGCAACCAGATGTCCCTGACCGTAGTGGTCCCCGGAGCCGTGATCACCGGCAGGCTCGCGCCGGTGGCCCTGTGGTTGGAGCGGGTGGCCGAGGTCCTCCAGGCCTCGGAGCACCTGAAGCCCTTCGCCGCTCTCTTCGCCCCGCCCGCCGACGGCCCGCCCGCACGGCCCACCCATCTGCATCTCCACCGGGCGAAGATCCTGCAGGGCGACTTCGGACTGCCCCACACCGGCGGCATGTACCGCATCGCCATCGAGGACGTCAGCAGCTGGACGGTCGGGGACCTCAGCTACTCCGATTCCTGATAGCCACGGCAGGCCAAGTGGCCGCCCGGCTCGGTGTCTTGTCTCCCCGCAGCAAGAGTCGCTGAGCTTTGAGCGGGGTGTAGTGACCGCCGGTCCGGGTGTCGGGGCGGAGCCACGGGCGGCCCAGGCCGAAGAGACGACCGGCTCGGCTCGTTCACCGAGCCGTAGCCCATCGGCCAGCCTCGTTGCGGCTCGTGGAGACGACGGCGGAGTAGCAGCTGCCGCGCCGTCCTCAGCGACCGCGACCTGGCCGACCGCGTTAACGCCGCCGCCCAGCGCCCGGTACCGACGTCGGTCTGGGCAAGTTCTTCGCCGCCGGCCACGACAAGATCGCCGAAGCAGCGCTCATGGCCCTCAAGTACGACGGGTCCGTCGCTCAGCTCCTCCACGGGCGCTGTCACGTTGGCCGACCGGGTGAGATGATCTTCTGATCGATCACGGCGGAGGGGGATCATTCGTGGAGAGCACGTCGCCGTCGTACAGG
>NZ_JBSFJV010000210.1:0-4926 GCF_053598235.1 Kitasatospora sp. NPDC001159 | reverse complement strand
GCGACTCGAAGATCTCGTCGTAGAAGCCGTTCTCGCCGAGCAGCAGGCGGTGGATCTCGCGCAGGAACTCGCCCGACGCCGCGCCCTGGATGACGACGGTGACTACCCTGGTGCGATGCCTTTTCGATCACCGGCCGTGCCGGAACCGCTCAGGCGCGGATCGCGCAGAACTCTCGGTGCGCGGATCCAAAGTCTTCGGCGCCTTCGGACCTATTGCCCCGGATCAGTGAGCGCCCGCGCCGGTGAGCGCCCGGCCTCCAGTCCGGCGTACTCGGCGGCCTGCTCCGGCTCGTCCCGGCCGATCAGGGTGGCCGAGCCGAGCAGGAGGCCGATCGGGATCGGCAGCAGAGCAACCTCGCTCTCAAGCCGGCCCCACCGCCTGCGGCGGTGAGGCCGGTTCCGGGCCGGTGCATGAACTGCTGCCCCGTCCGATACCGCGGCACGCCGAGGGCTCGCTCGACGGCGCCATCTCACCGGGCCAGGCGTACTCGTCGCTGGGTTCGGGGCCCATTCTGACGTCACATCAGACTTCGGGCTGCACTGTTGCGGGTTGCGCCCGGCGGACCGGCGAACCTCGCCTGGAGCCCACCAGCACAACTTCCCCGAGGCGCCCACTGAATTCGATGGACACCGGGAGGAGCCCGCGACAGCGCGCGAGGCTTTGAAGGACTTGCCGCCACCGCGGGGGGAGTGCGGTGACGGCAAGCCCGGCTCAAGGGCCCGGGAGTCGACCTCGGCATTGAAGCACCGAGGAACGCCCGAGGCGTTCGGAATGAACGTTCTGGAAGGCTCGGCTCCCTGCCTTTCGGAATGAATTCCAGCAGCACCGAACCCACGAGTCAACAGAGATCGTCTCCAGCTGGGAGATATTTCGGTCAGCCTTCCCAAATCCTTCGGTGGGCGCCGATACACGGCTGGGAATAGGACTGCAGTACGCCCCTGAATCTGCTGCTATACCGCAACCGGCATAGCAGCAGAGAGGGGAAGATTTCCATGAAACGTATCGCCTTGCCCGGTGCCACGGGCGCGCGGGTAGCCCACACTCGCAGCCGCTCCCGCGGCCACAGCAGCCAATCGGTACCCGGACCCGGGGAAGGACGGAACGGGCACGCCGGCCGAGACGTACGGAGTGGGCGTCGCGGCACAGCACGCCACGGAAGCCGGTATCCGCTGGGCGGCCTGCCCCGACGACTGGGGCCTCGGGACACCCATCGAGTGCGGGTTCGTCACCGTCCCCGTCGACTACGCCAAGCCCGATGGAGCCACCACCAAGCTGGTGGTGCCCGGAGCACCGGGACCGCAGCCCGCGCCCCGCGCCGAAACCGGCCGCCAAGCCGACCACCTGATCGCCGTCCGGTACCGTCGTTTGCGACAAGGCTGAAAGAGGTCTCCGCTCAGCCACAAGTCGCATCGAGCCATGACACACCGTCACTTCAAGCGAACCGCCGATCCGTCAGCTCAGCGCGGCGCCGAGCTTGGGGTCCGGGCCGAATCTGTTCTCGCCGGCCTGCCCGTTGAGCGCCAGGAACACGACCAGCAGGAGCCCAACTCCCGGCACCAGCGAGAGAAGCAGCCACCAGGCCGAGCGGCCGGTGTCGTGCAGGCGCCGGAAGCCCACAGCCAGCGTGGGGATCCACACGACGAGCGCATACACCAGGCTGATGAGGTATCCGGTGTGCAGCAGACCGTCCAAGAACCCCGCGACGAATGAAACGATTCCGCTGAAGAGCGTGAACATCCAGAACTCCCGCCGGCGCGCACGGCCGCGGAAGCGCGCATACTTCTTCAATACACCCAGGTACCACTTCACTGATATCTCCCCATGTCGAGTTGCCCAACAGCGGAACACGTTGCCTGACCGGACGATCGGGCCGTTCGCAGACGAGGCGGTGCAGGATGCGAAAGCCTGCGTCAGAAGAACAGCTTCACCACGGTCTCGACGATCGCTTCGATCAGCACGGACAACCTGACGAAAACCTGCCTGTCCACATTCCGCAGCCCAACCTAGGACGGCGACCCACCAACGACCTCACGGTCGCCACCGACAAGTTAGGGAAGCGGAATTCCCTTCCGGTCCGGTCCAGGCCGACCGGACCGGTCGTCGGTTGTCGAGCGACGACTCCGGCTGGGAGCGGATGCCTTGGCCGCGCGTTCGACGCCTTCACGGCCGAGTTGGGCGCTCCGGCCGGTCTGCGGTGACCGTCAACCACCGCCCGCTGCCACGCGCGGCGGGCACCGTAGCCGTTCTCGCCCTGCTATTGGGCACCCTGCTGGTCACCGGGGGCGTCCTCGACCACGACGTTTCGGCGATCCCGTCCGCGTCGAGCACCTGCGCCGCCACCCGGTGCCGGGTTCCTCGCCCGGCACATCGAAGTCGGCCGACGACAGCGTGCCTCCGGGCAGCCTCGGCGGCCAGGCCGCCGCGCCACGTGATCCACCTGTGCTTCGGCACGACCTGGCCCCACACCGCCTCATACTCGGGGCTGCGGACACCGTTCTCCTGTGCCTCAGGGCGGCGCATCGCAGCCCTGAACGACCCGCCCTCCGACGTGCCGGACGACACCCGGGTCGGTGCGACGGCCGCCGCCGGCACCAACAGCGAGGAGCGGACGAACTCGCCCGGCGCCGCCGCCAACACGTCCGCCTGGCGGTGACAGCCGACGGCGGCTGCCACCGGGGCAAGCCGCAGAACTGGCTGGCGACCGTCGACCGGTCCTTCGACCGGCGGACCACCACCGCTGGTGGCACCGGATACTGGCGGGGCGGCGATCGGCACCGGGTGGTTCGCCGGGGTGGCCTTCGCCGCCATCGGCATCGGCGCGCTCGTCCCGGCGGCCATCATGTCGATCGCCGCGGCCAACCTGTTCACCCGCAACATCTACAAGGAACTGATCAAGCCCGACGCCACGCCGGTCCAGGAGACCCGGGCCGCGAAGATCGCCTCGCTGCTGGTGAAGGTCGGCGCCCTGGTCTTCGTCCTCGGCATGGACAAGCAGGTCGCGATCAACCTGCAGTTGCTGGGCGGGCTGTGGATCCTGCAGACCCTGCCGGCTGTGGCCGTCGGGCTGGTCACCCGCTGGTTCGACCGCTGGGCCCTGCTGGCCGGCTGGGCCGTCGGCATGGTCTACGGCACCTGGCAGACCTACGGGATCGCCACCCCGGCCACCAAGCACTTCGGCGGTAGCACCGGGATGATCCCGCTGATCGGCCAGATCGGCTACATCGGACTGACCGCGTTCGTGCTCAACCTGATCGTCACCGTGGTGCTGACCGTGCTGCTCAGAGCTGCCAAGGTCCGCCCGGGCAACGACGAGACCAGCCCGGCCGACTACTGCGCCGGGGCGCCGGAGGCGGAGGCGGAGGCGGAGGCCGTCGCGGAGCCGGTCGGCGCGCACTGACCGACGTCCGAGGCCGTCGGCTGCGCCAGCAGCGCCCTGGCCGCCTCGCCGCCTGAGTCGGCGAGGCGGCCAGGGCCTGCAGCGCCCGCCGGTTCACCGTCTCACGATGCGGCAGCCGGTCATGCCGTCAGCGGCTGAGCGGGCCCGTGTGTGCCGTGCTCGGTCGCGCGGCCGGGGTGCCGCTCGCCGCGGATGTCCTCCAGCAGTCCGGTGATCGCTGTCGTGATCCTCGTGCCGGCCTCGTGCAGGACCGCGGCGGTGGGCTCGCGGTCGTACAGGTCGGAGAGGTCCACCGGCGGGCCGACCGCTACCACGAAGGTGGGACGCGGCAGGAACCTGACGCGTCGCCCGCCCCTGCCGTAGGGCGGAACGAAGCGGTGGGCACCCCACTGCGCCACCGGGACGACCGGTGCTCCCGACATCAGCGCCAGACGGGCGACGCCCGTCTTGGCCGGCCCCGGCCACAGGTCGGGGTCCCGGGTGAGTGTGCCCTCCGGGTAGACCGCCACGCACTGGCCGTCCGCCAGCGCCTCGCGTGCCACGTCCAGGGCCTGCGCCGCCCGGGTGCTCGCGCGCTCCACCGGTATCTGCCCGGCCGCCCGCAGGAGTCGGCCGATGACCGGACGCCCGAACAGCGAGGACTTGATCAGGAACCTGGGTGGCAGGCCGTTGCGGTACTGGAAGTACCCATAGACGAAGGGGTCGAAGGCCGAGGTGTGGTTGACGGCGGTGATGTACGCGCCGTGCCGGGGGAAGTGATCGGCGCCTCGCCAGTCCCGGCGGCCGGCCAGGCGGCACGCCAGACCGCCCACGGTGGCCACGAAGCGGTAGGCCGGCCCGAGCCGGGGCGCGGGCCGGGGGGTGGGTTGCGGCCGGGTGGTGGCAGGGATCGATGGCATGCGTGGGCCTTTCGGTGGGGCAGCGCCGTGGGACGGCGAGCGGGCTCGGTGCGGGGCGGGTCCAACCTGCGCGGACGCCGGGCGGCGGTCGCGGCGTCAGCGCACCTTCGAGCCGTCGGTCACGCGCTGGATCGCCAGGCCGGCCACCCGCTCGGGACAGGAGAACGCGCCGGCCTCCTTCCTTAGGCGGAGGGAGGCCGGCGCGGTTCGGGGGCTGGTCAGTCCCGGCTGCCGGTATTCGGCAGCTGCGCCTGGATGAGGTCCATCACGGAGGGGTCGGCGAGGGTGGTGGTGTCGCCGACCGCGCGGCCCTCGGCGATGTCGCGCAGCAGGCGGCGCATGATCTTGCCGGAGCGGGTCTTCGGCAGCTCGCTGACCACCTTGATCCGCTTGGGCTTGGCGATCGGGCCGAGCGTGCGGCCGACGTGCGCGCGCAGTTCGGCGATCAGATCCTCGCTGTCCGTCGCCGTCCCGCGCAGGATGACGAAGGCGACGATGGCCTGTCCGGTGGTGGTGTCGGTGGTGCCGACCACCGCGGACTCGGCGACGGCGGGGTGGCCGACCAGGGCGGACTCGACCTCGGTGGTGGAGATGTTGTGGCCGGAGACGAGCATGACGTCGTCGACCCG
>NZ_JBSFJV010000209.1:0-4949 GCF_053598235.1 Kitasatospora sp. NPDC001159 | reverse complement strand
GCCCGGCGGTGCAGACCCACAACGGGGCCTCTGAGTTCTTCCAGCTGGACGCCGAACTGACCGGTCGGGTACACGAGTTGGCCCGCGCGCACAGCCCCTCCGGGGCGCCGGAGCCGGGGCGCGCCCGGACGCGGGCGGAAATGTTCGTGAATTTCTTCACATGGCGACCCGGTCATTCGTCGCGCCCTGGGGCCCGCTACGCCCGAATTGTGAGACCGAAGGCCTGCCCGTGATCGGGCCCGCTGGATCGCAGGTCAGGCCTCGTTTGAGGTTTGAAAATCGAAATCACGCACGGGAACCCGGGTGTAGTGCGGATCGTTGCTGCTCAGCAGGGTGGTGCTCCGGCGCTCGCGCACAAGGGGTCGTTGGGCCCTGTGAGCCGGCATACCGGGGCCGTTTTTGTGGGCGCGGAGTGTAGCACGGGGTGTCCATGAGCTTGTGACCGGGCTCACGAAGGCTGCTCCGGACGGTGCTGGATACTTTCGGATATGAGCACCACGGAGCGTCCTCGCATCCTCATTGTCGGCGGTGGTTACGTCGGCCTGTATGCCGCGATGCGCATCCTCAAGAAGATGCGCTACGGCGAAGCGACCGTCACGGTCGTGGACCCGCGGTCGTACATGACGTACCTGCCCTTCCTCCCCGAGGCGGCCGGCGGCAACGTCGCGCCCCGCAACCTCGTCGCGCCGCTGCGCAGCGCCCTCAAGAAGGCGGAGGTGCTGACCGGTTCTGTCACCGGTATCGACCACGCCCGCAAGGTCGCCACGATCCAGCCCGCGGCCGGCGACAGCTACGAGCTGCCCTTCGAGTACCTGGTCGTCGCGACCGGCTCGGTCTCCCGCACCTTCCCGATCCCGGGTCTGGCGGAGAACGGCATCGGCATGAAGACGGTCGAGGAGGCCATCGGCCTCCGCAACCACGTCATGGCCCAGCTCGACAAGGCCGAGTCCACCACGGACGAGGAGGTCCGCCGCAAGGCGCTGACCTTCGTCGTCATCGGCGGTGGCTTCGCCGGCGTCGAGACGATCGCCGAGATCGAGGACATGGCGCGCGACGCGTCGAAGCTGTACAAGACCGTCAGCCGTGACGACATGCGCTTCGTCATGGTCGAGGCGGCCAACCGCATCCTCCCCGAGGTCGGCCCGGACCTGGGTCTGTGGACCAAGGAGAAGCTGGAGGAGCGGAAGATCGAGGTCTACATCGAGACCTCGATGGACTCCTGCATCGACGGCCACGTCATGCTGAAGAACGGCATGGAGATGGACGCCTCCACCATCGTGTGGACGGCGGGCGTCAAGCCGAACCCGGTGCTGGCCAACTTCGGCCTGCCGCTGGGCCCGCGCGGCCACGTCGACACCGCGCCGACCCTGCAGGTTCAGGGCTTCGACTACGTCTGGTCCGCCGGCGACAACGCCCAGGTGCCGGACCTCGCCGCTGGCGAGGGTGCCTGGTGCCCGCCGAACGCGCAGCACGCCTGCCGTCAGGCCGTCGTCCTCGGCGACAACGTGATCTCCGGCATGCGGGGCTTCCCGCAGAAGGAGTACAAGCACAAGAACCTGGGTGCGGTCGCCGGTCTCGGCCTGCACAAGGGTGTCGCCATCCTGTTCGGCAAGGTCAAGCTGAAGGGCCGCCTGGCCTGGTGGTTCCACCGTGCCTACCACGGTGCGATGGTCCCGACCTTCAACCGCAAGGTGCGCGTCTTCACCGACTGGACCCTCGCGATGTTCCTGAAGCGCGAGATGGTCGGCCTGTCCCAGATGGAGCGGCCGCAGCTGCCGATCCAGGAGGTCACGCCGCCCACCAAGCCCGCCGTCGAGGCCGCCAAGCCGGCCGCCGACAAGGAGCTCGCCAGCAAGTAAGCGACTGGACCCCGGTGTGGGAGCGCCGGGGTATGAGTCGGAGGCCCTCCGCCCGGCAGTGACGCCGGACCACGACCTCCGTGGTGCTCAGCCGGCCGTGTGACCGGGCGGAGTACAGCAGTAGTGGAGCCCCTGCCGAAACCCTCCGGCAGGGGCTCTCGCTGTTACTCCCCCGCTCGCCTCCGGGGCGCTCTGACCCGGTGCCGACGGTCGGTGCTCCGGCGCTCGTGCCTCGCTGGCCTTTCGGCACCGGCGCGCCCCTTCGGCTCGGGGGCCGTTACTCCCCCGCTCGCCTCCGGGGCGCTCTGACCCGGTGTCGACGGTCGGCGCTTCGGCGCTCGTGCCTCGCTGGTCGCTTCTCCCTTTCGGCACCGGCGCGCCCCTTCGGCGGGGTCGGACCGTCAGTCGGTTTTGATGCTCGACAGGATGTCCAGCTTGGACGCCCGGCGGGCCGGCCAGATCGCGGCCACCAGGCCGACCAGCCCGGCCAGCGCCAGGAACATCGCCAGCTGGCCGTACGGCAGGACGGTGGTCAGCCCGGCCACGCTGGACTTCAGCGTCCCGTTGATCGCCCAGGCGATGAAGCAGCCGAGCAGCAGGCCGACACCGGCGCCGAACAGCGAGATCACCACCGACTCCAGTCGGACCATCCGCTTGATGCCGCGGCGGTCCAGGCCGATCGCCCGCAGCATCCCGATCTCGCGCTTGCGCTCGAAGACCGACATCGCCAGCGTGTTGATCACACCCAGGACCGCGATCAGGACCGCCATCCCCAGCAGGCCGTACATCAGGTTCAGCGCGAAGGTGATGACCTGGCTGAAGCCGTCCCGGACGTCCTGCTTGGACTTGACCTCGATCACCGGGTTGGTGCCGGTGGCGTCCTTGAGCGACTGCTTGAGCTCGGCGGTGGCGCCGTTCTTGCCCTTGACCAGGACGTCGGCGATGTACGGTTTCGCCTCGTGCTTGGCGATCTCGCTGTTGGCCAGCAGGACCGGGCCGAGAATGCCGCCCTTCTCGTACACTCCGCCGACGGTGAGTTGACCGGTGGAGCCGTCCGGGAAGGACGCCGTCATCGTGGACCCGGTGGTGACGTTGAACTTGGTGGCGACGTCCTGGTCCACCAGCAGCTGGCCCTTGCCGAGCGCGGCGGTGGAACCGCTGGTCAGCTTGATCGCGGCGATCTGGTCGAAGGCGTCGGCGTTCAGACCGGTGATCGACTTGGAGGTGCCGTCGAGCTGCCAGTAGGCGGCGGTCATCGGCGAGGAGGCCGCGACCCCGGGGGCCTTGGCGATCTGGGCCGGCACCTGCTCGGAGAGGTTCATGCCGTTGGCGGCCGAGACGATGTAGTCGGACTTCATCGACTTGGTGACGGCCCGGTCGACGGTGTCGCCGACCGAGGTGCCGATCACGGTGAGACCGGCGACCAGGGTGAGGCCGATGGTGAGCGCGGCGGCGGTGGCCGCGGTGCGGCGCGGGTTGCGCACCGCGTTCTGCTGGGCCAGCTTGCCCGGGGTGCCGCCCAGCGCCCGCAGCAGCGGGCCGACCAGCGCGACCACCGGGCGGGACAGCAGCGGCAGCAGGACGAACACACCGATCAGCGCCAGGAAGGCACCCGCGGCGACCGGCGTCCGGCCGCTGTCGTTGCCGGTGGAGGCGCCGTAGCCGATCAGCGCGAGGCCGCCGGCGGCGAGTACCGCGCCGATGGTGTTGCGGACCACCAGGCTCTTCTGGGTGGTCGGCTGGTCGCCGCTGCTCATCGCGGCCACCGGCGCGATCCGGGCGGCGCGCAGGGCCGGCAGCAGGGCCGACAGGACCGTCACCACGACGCCGACCACGACGGTCACCACGACGGTGAGCGGCTTGATCACCAGCGCGCCGCTCGGCATGTTCTCGTTCAGCGAGCCGATCAGGGACTGCATCCCGGCGCCGATCCCGATGCCGGCCAGCAGACCGGCCACCGCGGAGACGGTGCCGATCAGCAGGGCCTCGATCAGTACGGAGCGGGTGACCTGCTTGCGGCTCGCGCCGATCGCCCGCAGCAGCGCGAGTTCCTTGGTGCGCTGGGCGACCAGCATGGTGAAGGTGTTGGCGATGATGAAGATGCCGACGAACAGCGAGATGAAGGCGAAGACCAGCAGCATGGTGCGCATGCTGTTGGTGCCCTCGGTGATCTGCGCCTGCTCGTCCGCCTGCAGCTTGGCGCCGGTCTCGATGTCGAACTGGTGGCCGGACGGCACCTTGGGCTGGACCTGGGCGAGCAGCGCGTCCTCGGAGGTGCCGGGCTTGGCGGTGAGCACGATGCTGCTGTAGCGGCCCGGCTCCAGCAGCGTCTGCTGGGCGGTGGCCTTGTCGAACAGGGTGAGCGTGCCGCCCGTGTTCACCACCGGGTCGTCGGTGGTGAAGACGCCGGTGAGCTTCGCCTCGATCACCGGCCCGTTGGCGGCCACCCGCACGGTGTCGCCGACCTTGTAGCCGCCCCGGTCGGCGGTCTTGCGGTCGAGCGCGATCTCCTTGGCGTTCTTCGGGCCCTGCCCCTCGGCCATCGGGTAGCGCGGGTCCTTGCCGTCCTGGCCCGGGGCGAAGTTGGCGCCCTTGGCGGCCCAGACCTCGCCGATCAGGTTGCCCTTGTGGTCGGCGACCCCGGTGAAGCCGCTGACCACGCCGCGGGCGCCCGCCGCGTCGGGCAGGGTGGCCAGCTGCTGGACGGTGGCGTCGGTGAGCGTGGCGGAGCCGCTCTCGCTCTTCTGCTTGGCGGAGGCGGCGGAGCCGGCCGCGCGGTCCACGACCTGGACGGCGATGTCCGAGTAGCTCTTGGAGTTGCTGTCCCGCAGGGCCTTGCCGAAGGTGTCGGAGAAGACCATGGTGCCCGCGACGAAGGCGGTACCGAGCATGACGGCCAGTGCCGTCATCAGTAGCCGGCCCTTGTGGGCCAGCACGTTGCGCAAAGCGGTGCGATACATGAGGTGTCCTGGGAAGGTTCGGTGAAGCGGGCTGCGGGCTGTCGCCGGGTCAGCTGGTGCGGCCCTTGGCGTCGAAGCGGCGCATGCGGTCCAGGACGGTGTCGGCGGTGGGGCCGTGGAGTTCGTCGAC
>NZ_JBSFJV010000208.1:0-5086 GCF_053598235.1 Kitasatospora sp. NPDC001159 | reverse complement strand
GAGTTACCTCGCCGGCCTCCACCTACGCGGCGCGATGATCTGGATCAAGGACCTCACCCGGAGTGCCACTTGATCACAACCAAATACGCACCCTAACGCGCCGTCCAGCGCGGCCCATTGCAGGAGCAGGATGGTCTTGCCGTCGGTGGCTGTCACGGACCGTGGCGAGGGCGTCGGCGAAGGGCAGTTCGAGGACCTCGAGGTCCTCGCCGTCCTCCTCGGTCCCGCCGCCCGTCCCGGTGCGGTCGGCCGAGGTGTAGGGAGCGGCGTAGAAGTGCAGGCGCGCGGTGACGGAGCCGGGGCTCATGCGCCGCCCGACAGGCCGTCACCCCCGACGGCAAGCGGCTGGTCGCCGCGACCGCGGTCGCACTGGTGCGGCCCGGCAGCGCGGTGATCCTGGACGGGGGCACCACCGCCTCGCGGTGGCCCGCGCCCTGAGCAGCATGGTCTGCCCGGGGGCGAGCGGGTGGGTGGCCTGCTCGTAGCCGCCGAGGCCGGTGCCGAGCGGCGGGCCGGCGGGGACGCGCAGCGGTTCGGTGGGGCGGTCCGGGGTGACCAGGGCCGGTGGCAGGTGGCCCGCACTGGAGCCAGCGGCTGCGGCCCGGATCGGCGAGGACCAGCAGGCGGGTCGCCGGGCGGAGTCGTTGGCGGAGATGACGTTGTCGAGCTGGCGCAGGATGCGGTGCGGGGGCCGGTCCACGCTGGCGATGTCGCGCAGCGCCGAGCGGTGGTGGCTCATGTCGACGGCGGCCTCGACGCCGTGCCCCATCACGTCGCCCATGGCGAGCAGGGTGCGGCCGAAGGGCAGCCGGACCGTCTCGTACCAGTTGCCGCCGACCACCGTGGCGCTGCCGGAGGGCAGGTAGCGGGAGGCGAGGGAGAGGTTCTGGTACGGGTTGCCGGCTTCGCTGAGCAGGGCGACGGCGACCGAGGCGGTGGTGAGCACCTCGCGGAGCAGGTCCGGATCGTCATCGTGGTGGTGGCTGTCGGCGATCGGGTCGAGGCTCACCGTGAGGGGCGTCGCGGTCGCCGCCAGGGACCGGGCCTCCGGTGTCGCGGGCGGGAGTCCTCTGCGCGCTTGCCGTGCCGGAAGTGCATACGCCCATGATCACGCGCCGACGCGGCACGCTCACGGCAGGGTGGAACCTTGACTGGCCGGAGGCGCTGTTGTCGCCGCGGGCGAGCCGGTTGCGTGTGTGCGCACACACTTGTAGAGTGCGTGCACACGCACATAGTCGCGCCGGATCCGGGACACCGCCCGGAAGCCAGGAGGAGAAGCCCGCATGGAAACCGCCCAGATCGTTCTGATCACTGGCACCTCCTCCGGGATCGGCCTCGCCGCCGCCGTGAGCGCCGCCCGCTCCGGGTGCCGCGTGGTCGCCACCATGCGCGACACCGGGCGGGCCGGGAACCTGCTCCGCGCGGCCGAGCAGGCGGGTGTCGCCGAGCGGATCGAGGTCGAGCGGCTGGACGTCACCGACCCGGCCTCCGTCGCCGACTGCCTGAACATCGTCCTCGACCGGCACGGGCGGCTGGACGCCGTGGTCAACAACGCGGGAGCGGGCTTCGTCGGCACCGTCGAGCAGGACGGGCTGGCGCCGGTGCGCGCCGCCATGGAGGTCAACTACTTCGGCGTGGTCGAGGTGACCCGGGCCGCGCTGCCGCACCTGCGGGCCAGCCGCGGCCGGGTGGTCACCGTGACCAGCGTCGGCGGCGTGGTCGGCCAGCCCTTCAACGAGGCCTACTGTGCGGCCAAGTTCGCCGTCGAGGGCTTCATGGAGTCGCTGGCCCCGACCGCCGCCACCGTCGGCGTCGCCGTCACCGTGGTCGAACCGGGCGCGGTGGCCAGCGAGTTCATCGGTAACCAGGACCTCGACATCCCGGCGCTCATCGCCGCCGCCGGCCCGTACGGCCCGGCCCTGAGCGCGTACGTCGACCGGACGCTGAAGGCCTTCGGCAGCGCTCAGACCCCCGAGGAGGCCGCCGCGCCGATCGTCGCGGCGCTCACCGCCGAGCGGCCGCCGTTCCGGGTGCAGACCTCCGAGACGGCCCGCGCCTTCGCGGGCACCAAGCTGGCCGACCTGGACGGCTCCGTGGTGCAGGCGATGACGGGCGGCTGGGTGGCCTCCGAAGGCGCCTAATGGGACTGGCACCGCGTCGGCGGGGGCGGGGCAACGCGGCCGGTGCCGGGTGATCACCGGTCATACTTGGGCGGCGGCGCCGGACACCGGACGCCGCGGGTCGTGCCGGGCCCGCCCGACCGACGCCGTAGCAGCAGACCGGAGGAGCCGATGAGCCCCCACCAGCCGACCAGTGGCCCGGCGGCCGGGGCCCCCGGGGTGCCGTGGAACCGGCAACGGCTGCGCAGCAACAACGAGTGGCTGCTGCTGGAGCTGCTGCGCACCGGCGGCGGCTCCTCACGCGCCCAACTGGCCCGGGACACCGGCCTGTCCAAGCCCACCGTCTCCGCCGCCCTGGCCGGGCTGGAACAGGCCGGGATGGTCCGCGAGGCCGGGCGGCTGGCCCCCGAGCGGGGCCGCACCGCCGTGCTGTACGAGGTCGACCCGACGGCCGGTCACGTGCTCGGGGTGGACATCGGCCGGGCCCGGCTGCGGGTCGCGGTCGCGGACCTCGCCGGTACCGTCGTCGCCCGCCAGGACGTCGCCAACCGCGGCCGGAGCGCCGATGCCGTCGCGGACGCCGTGGTGGCCGCCGCGCGCGAGGCGACCGCCGAGGCGGGCCTGACCGCCGCGGACATCGTGCACGCGGTGATCGGCACCCCGGGCGTGTGGGACGAGGAGCGGCGCGGCGTGCGCTACGCCACCAGCCTGCCCGGCTGGGGCCGGCCCGGGCTGTTCGACCGGATCGGGGAGGGCCTGGGCGCGGCCGTCACGGTGGCCAACGACGCCAACCTCGCCGCACTCGGCGAGTACACCCTCGGCGCCGGGCGCGGCAGCCGGATGTTCGCCTACCTGCTGGTCGGCACCGGGCTCGGGGTCGGCGTGGTCAAGGACGGCGAACTGCTGCTCGGCGCGCACGGCGCGCTGGGCGAGATCGGCCTGGTGCCGCTGCCCGCCCGCCCGGGCGAGCCGGCCGCGACCATCGAGCGGCAGGCCGCGGCCGACGCCGTGGTGCGCACCGCCCGGGACCTCGGGCTGACCGGGCCGGGCGGGAGGCAGCTGACCGCCAAGCAGGTCTTCGAGCGGGCCCGGGCTGGCGAGGAAGCCGCGGTCCGGGTGGTGGAGCGGGAGGCGGAACGGCTCGCCTACGCCGTCGCCGTGCTGGCCGCGATCCTGGACCCGGACCTGGTGGTGCTCGGTGGCGGCATCGGCAGCAGTGCGGACCTGCTCCTGGAACCGCTGGAGCAGGCCCTGCACCGGCTCGCCCCGATGCGTCCGACGCTCGCGCCGAGCCTCCTGGGGGAGGACGCGGTGCTCCTCGGTGCGGTCTCCACGGCGCTGGAGACCGCCCGCCCCGAGGTGTTCGAGCGCCGGACGGCGGGGCTGCGCTGACGGCCGGTCGGTGGGGTCAGCCGGTGGCCGGGGCCAGGCCGTAGGTGCCGAGGATCGGGTTGACCGGCTGGAAGAAGGTCTCATCGCGCGATGTGCAGTCGCCGGAGCCGCCGGAGGTCACGCCCTGGGCCTGGTCGCTGGAGATGAACGACCCGCCGGAGTCGCCCGGTTCGGCACATGCGTTGGTGTGGGTGAGGCCGTAGACGCTGCCGGCCGATCGGCGGCTCGCGTGTGCGGGTGCCGCGCGACTCCGCGGTCGTGTCGCCCGCGGAGGGTGACGGCGACTCGGAAGTGATTGCGCCTGGTAGTCGGAAGATCTCGATCTGCCAACGAGTGGGGAATCCGTGCGCGCCGCGTGTGCGAGGTCTGCTTGAATCGCACGCCTCATCCAAACGGAACGGAGCGTTCTCCTCCCATGCCTTCACGGATACCCGGCCGCCGCCGGGCGGCCGGTCTGGCCGGATTCGCCGGACTCGTCCTCACCGTCGGTCTGACGCTGACCGGTTGCGGCCCGTCGTCGGCCGACGACGGGGCCAAGCCCTCGTCCTCGCCGACCGTCGCGGCCACCCCCAGCGCGAACACGCCGCCGGCCGCCACCGCCCCGGCGCCGCCCTCGAACGTCGCGCCGTCCGCGGCCCCGCCCATTCGTCCCCAGTCGACTCCGCCCAAGGCGCCGCAGCCGAAGGTCACCACCGCGCAGCCGCCGGCCGACCCGGAGTCGCAGCACACCGCGGCAGCGGGCGGGGGGCAGTGCGAGATCCGCTCCAGCGCTGGCAACTGCTATGCGGCCGGGCAGTTCTGCCGGAACGACGACCTGGGCAAGAGCACCCACGACGCCGGCGGACGGGTGATCTACTGCCGGATGGTCAGCGGAAAGCCGCACTGGGAGGCGTGAGTCACCCGCTCAGGGTGTCCCAGAACAGGTGCTCGTAGGCCTGGAGCGGCAGACCGTACTCCCGGGCGGTGGCCAGGGTCCGTTCGTCCAGCGGGTCGGGCCCGAGGGCGTCGGCGGCCTGCTGCTCCAGCTCGGTCGCGGGCTGGGCGAAGAAGTCGAAGAACGCGCAGGCCCCGTCGGAGAGGCCGTAGCGGTGGCGCAGGGCGTGGGCGACGGTGGCGCAGAAGCCGCCCCAGAGCGCGTAGTCAGGTGTCCACCTCTGGATGCGGACGCGCTCCGCTGATCGGAGTGTGGAGCTATGGCGAGCAAGGTGATACTTGCCGTTCTCGACCTGGAGCCTGGGCAAGCTGGCCGACTTCCTGGTCGCCGAGGGGGTGGTCAACGACATCAGCCACGAGGGCCTGCGGGTCCTGCTCCGCGAGGAGGGCGTCTCGTTTCAACGCGTGAAGACCTGGAAGACCTCGAAGGATCCCGGCTACGAGGCGAAGAAGGCCCGTGTCGAGCACCTCTGCGCCATCGCCGACGGCGAGGTGATACCCGAGAAGGGCGAGCCCGAAGTCATCTTCTGCATGGACGAGTTCGGTCGTGCGCCACGAGGCGCTGAGGAATCGAGTGGGAGGAGGAGCCCACGGCTGGTCATCGCAGTGACCGGTTGAAGCTGGAGGCAGGCTGATCCCCA
>NZ_JBSFJV010000207.1:0-5101 GCF_053598235.1 Kitasatospora sp. NPDC001159 | reverse complement strand
GCCACCGGCACCCCGGACGCCTGCCGGTCGGCAACCCGCCCTGCGACGGCGTCGAACTGCACGACAGCGCCCTCGCCGACGCCCTGGCCGCCGACGCCTCCCGACTCCCCGGCGTCCACAAAGCGCACGTGAACCTGACCGGTCACCCTGACCACCCACACGCGACCTTCGATCTCACCCTCGATCCGGACGCCCACCCCCGGGACATCCTCCCCGCCCTGGAAGGCACCCTGCACCGCGCCCGCCGGAGCACCGGATGGGAGCAACTCCCCGCCCGGGCCACGCTGCGCGTCGCCTCCCACCGTCCCCACCGCGCCGAATGACCCGCGATGACCAGGTCACGGCAACACCGAGCAGGCCGGAGCGAGAGCGTCCCGTCGAAGTTCGTCACGACGCTCAGACACCCCGGCACCTGCCCGCCCCGGCCGCCTCACCACCCCGCTGCGCCCGCGGCACGCAGACAGCGGACCACCCGCGCGCGGCGGGGCGGTGAACGGCTCCCCGGGCCCGTGGGCAGCCTCCCAGCCGCGCCGTACGGTAGTCCTGAGGGCGTCCTCCGGCACCGAGCACTCCACTCCGCCTGACCGACCCAACCCCGGCAAGGCGGCCCGCCGGGTGGGCGCCGGTGCCGACGACGCGGGGGCACGTCGGCGGGCTTGGTCCGGCACATGGAGGTGCCGCGTATGGCCATCAGGAGCGGCTACCGCAGGGGCCAGGTCGCAGGGGCCGCGCCTGGCCGACAGCCATGCCATGAGTGTCGTGGCCAGGGTCGGGCTCTGCGCACGGGGAGCGATCAACGTACTGGTGGGGGTCCTGGCCGTGCGGATCGGGCTCGGCGCAGGGAGCGCTACCGAGGCTGACAGGTCCCGGCGCGGTACGGACCATCGGCGAGCAGCCGTTCGGCCGCGTGCTGCTGTGGGCGCTGGTGGTGGGGCTGGCGGCGATGGCGCTGTGGCGGCTGTCCGAGGCCGCGTTCGGATCATCGGTGCCGGGCGGTGACAAGTGGACCAGGCGCCTGGGCTCGCTGGCGCTGACGGTGTTCTACGCGGTGATCTCCGTCGGCGTGGCGCAGACCGTCCTGGTCGGCGGCTCCTCCGGGGCCGGTCCGGCAACGAGACGTCCAAGGAGTGCACCGCAAGGGTGCTGGACTGGCCGGGTGGGCGGCTCCTGGTCGGCGTGGTCGGAGCCGTCCTGGTCATCGTGGGCGTGGTGATGGCGGTGCGCGCGGTGATGCGGAAGTTCGAGGAGGATCTCCAGACGGGTGACATGAGCCCGCGAACGCGGCGGGTCGTCGCGCTGCTGGGCATCGTCGGCGGTGTGGCGTGCGGCGCCGCCGCGGCGGTGGCCGGGCTGTTCATCGCTGCTGGCCGCGGTGAAGTTCGACCCCAGCAAGGCCAAGGGCCTGGACGAGACGCTGCGCTCGTTCGCGGACACACCCGCCGGGCCTGTGCTGCTGATCGCCGCAGCGATCGGCTTCCTGCTGTTCGGCCTCCACTCCTTCTGCGAAGCCCGCTGGCACAAGAGCGCTCAACAATCAGACCCGCCCGCGCGATAACAGCAGGCGTGCCGACAGAGCAACCGACCCCGTTCCGGGCACCGGAGTACACACCCGGGGCCCGCCCGAGCACCTCCGACAGCACGCCGACCCACAACCCCTCGAAAGTGGCCCAGACCCCGCCCGCCACCGCAGCCGGCCGGCCCACCGAAGCCCGACCGGCCGCTCGCCGCGCCGTTGACACAGCGACGGCATCGACCGTGGTACTCAACCCCCATGCCGATGAAGCCACCCGACCCCGAGGGCCATCCGTCCCTGCTCGGGCGGCTGCGCCGCAGGGCCGGCCGTTCGCCGGCCGGGCGCGGATGGAGGCGGGGCAGCGTCCTCGAGCTGTGGCAGCGCTCGCTGGGCTTCGCGGCGCTCGGCTTCCTCACCCTCGTGCCGCTGCTGATCGTCATCTCGGCGGCCGACCCGGCGAACGGGCAGGGCTTCGCACAATGGCTGGGCGAAGGACTCGGCGTGTCGGCGCCCTCCAGGAGCAAGGTCGAGCAGCTGATCGCCCTGCCCGGCCAGACACTGCGCCACCACGACGGCGTTCAGCCTCGCCGCCCTCGCCGTCTTCGGCCTGTCCTTCGGAGCGGCGGTGCAGACCACCTACGAGAAGATCTGGGTGGTCGCAGCGGTTGCTGCTCGGCGGAAGGGTCCGCTGGAGAGCCTTGCTGCCCGGTTCCGTGGCCACGACCGTCGGGCTGCTCGGCCTGAGGGTCTTCTCCCGGCTCGTCTTCTCGCCGCTGATCGCCACCAACACCCTCGCCTACGGACCGATCGGCACCGTCCTGGTCCCCCAGTCCTGGCTGGTCGGCGTCGGCGCCGTCGTGTACGGCGGCGCACTGGCCGGCCGGCTGCTCCACGACGAATATCCCCGCGTGGCAGGTGCACTGAAACGACGAAGGTGAGGCCGGGGCCGTCCCAGAGAGCACACCACCCCACCGAGAGTCCGGTCCGTCAGGCCACGGCCTAGCGGACCGAACGCAGGAGAACGCCGCCCACCGGCACCAGGCCGTGGCCACACGCAGGCCCGGCGGCGGTGAGCGCGGGCAGGCCGGCGAGCGGTGGGAGCAGGCCCGGCACGGGTGGGACGGCGGGATATCAACCGTGTGAAAACGCCCGGCGCCGGGTCCTACAGCTCCGTCCATCCGCAGGCATGCCCGCCCCGGGCACCGAGCGAGTGCCAGACCGGCCCGGACGGTCCGCGCTGCACCAGGTCCTCGATCCGGGTGACGCCGGTCGGGACGGCGGCCAGCATCTCGGCGACGGCCGGGTTCTCCTCGGCGGCCAGCCGCAGGTCCGCTACCGCGCCGCGTACCCCGGCGGCCGCGTGCCGACCAGGACCACCAGCAGCCGGGGGAAGGAGCGCCAGCGCCGCTCCCACGCCCGAGTCGTCCCGTCCTCGCCCGCCTGCCCGTCCCGGACCGTCTGCGGTGCCACGGGCGCAGGGTGTTCCACTGCCGCCTCCCTGCGCGGTGTCGCTGGGTACTTTCGGGCGCGCGGCGGCGGCTCGGGGGGTTGCCGCCGCCGCGCAGCGGGAGACTACCTCACACACAGGCACGGCAAAATCTATGCTCGCCGGAGTAGACATTGCTTGCGGGCGGGTCTAACGTTTCTCTCGTAGACAGCAGTCGGCGATACTGGCCAGACACGAACTGGCCGGGGTTGTTGGACAGAAGTTCGCAGTTCGGTCCGGCAGTGGAGTTCCGAAGCCAGGCAGGTGCAGGACGGCAACGGGGCTGGCTGCCGGACCGGGCGGCCCGCAGGTATCAGGGGCCGCCACCAGCGGTATCAAGTAGTACGCAGTTCAGTGAGTGCAGTACCGGCAGTCGCGAGACATGCAGGACCTCGGCAAAGGCGCCCAGACTGCGGGCGCGCGTGCTGAGGGGTCCGGGCAGTGAGGTTCCAGGCCACCGCAGACGCGGGGCGGCCGGCGGGGCTGGGTCGCCGGATCGGGTGGGCCGTTACGGCCACCGACCAGCACGTGCAGTACCAGCAGTACGAAAGTGGCAGTTCAGTACAACGGATGAACGGAGGGCGCAAGCGCCATCAGGATCGCCCGGCCCGTGAACACTCGCCCGGGCGGACACCGCAGACCCCTACGCAAGGACGGTGGTTTCCGGTCACGCATACGCGATCCCCGCACCCCCCCCGGGGCAGTGCGGAAGTAACAGGACCGGCCCAGGCCGGTAGATGGTGTTGTTCCCCTTCGGGGCCCCGGAGCCGACACGGCCCCGGGGCCCCTCGACGCGTTCTCCCCGAGAACCAGAGAGGTGCAGTGACTACAACGGCCAGCCCCGACACACCCGACAAACTCGACGACGACGACTACCCCGCCTACACCATGGGCCGCGCCGCCGAGATGACCGGCACCACCCCCGGCTTCCTGCGAGCCCTCGGCGAACACCGCCTCATCACCCCACTACGCTCCGAAGGCGGCCACCGCCGCTACTCCCGCTACCAACTGCGCATCGCCATGCGCGCCCGCGACCTCGTCGACCAGGGCACCCCCATCGAAGCCGCCTGCCGCATCGTCATCCTCGAAGACCAACTCGAAGAAGCCCTGCGCCTCAACGAACAACTCCGCCGCTCCCAACACCGCCAGGAGCCCCCCGCGGACACCTGACCCGCCCGCCAGGCCGACGAGACCGGCCTGCGGTGAGCGGCAGGTGCTCACCGCAGGCCGCCCGCGAGCGAGAAGCCTCGGCCACCGATCGCCGGCCGGCGTTCCCCACCTGTACGGCCGACATCGGCGCCGACCGGCCCCGGGCCGCCCGGTGCGGCGGCTCTGCGTCCTGGTGGAGTCACACCCAGCGGCACTGCCCTCATCGCGCCGGCGGGGGTGCCTGTCGGGGCGTAGGACCGTGACGATGTGGCTTTGTTCACGAGAACCGACAGCACCTGTACACGAGTTTGGGCAGCACTCGAAGCTCTGCAGACATCGAACAGTTCATGGCTTCGGGCAGCGCGGCCCCCTGCCGAGAGTCTGGCAGGGGGCCCGTGGTGTAGAGAGCCGAGGAGAGCCGGGACCTGCCCTCGACGAGGAGGAGCATTCTGGCCAACACGGCTTACCGTCTGCTGGTGGCCTGACGGCCCGGCGTCATTTCAGGTGTCGGGTGAAGAACTGGGCTGCGGCGTCCCCCGCGAACTGCGGGACGCCGGTGTGCCCGCCCATGTTGGCGTGCAGGGTCTTCTCCTTGGAGCCGAAGGCGTCGAACAGGTCCAGGGCCGCCTGTCGGTCGTTCCCTTGGTCGTCCCACTGCAGCAGGACGTGCAGCGGAATGGTGACCTGGCGGGCCTCCTCGAACATGGCGCGAGGCACGAAACTCCCGGCGAACAGAACGGCGGCAGAGATGCGCGGCTCGACCACCGCCAGCCGGGTGCCGATGGAGATCACTCCTCCCGAGTACCCGACCGGGCCGCCGATCTCGGGCAGCGAAAGGAGGGCATCCAGGGCGGCCTGCCATTCCGGGACCGCCTTGTCGACCAGGGGGAGGATGAGGGCGTCGACGATCTCGTCGCTGACCGGCTCGCCGGCCTCCATCGCCCGGCGCAGGT
>NZ_JBSFJV010000206.1:0-5149 GCF_053598235.1 Kitasatospora sp. NPDC001159 | reverse complement strand
TCCGCGGAGACCACCACGGTGTGGGACACCCCGGGGGTGTTGTCCACGAAATTGGTGATCAGCCAGTTCAGGTTCTGTGCGGCCTGGCTCATCTGAGTCAACTCAACGCTCCTGGTGGTTCGAGCCGCCGAAGAGATCGGTGCTCCGGTTCTGTCCGTTGCCGGACTGGTCTACCTGATCGGGGTCGATCCGGAAGCTTCCGGTGTTGCCGGCGCTGCGGCCCTGCTCCACACCGCGACGCAGGTTGGTGAGGCGGCCACGGACCTCCTCGGGGCTGCGGGAGACCTGCGGCCCTTCCTGCGGGGTGGGCTTGGCGTTGCCGGGCACCAGGTTCTGCTTGGGCACGCGCCGCGGCAGACCGGCCCCGGTGGTGCCGCTGGAGGAGGGCTCGCGCAGCTGCTCGGCGCGCTGCCAGTTGCCGTCGTTCGGCGACTGCCAGGCGGAGCTGGCGGTCGGGCCGGTCGGGCCGTAACCGCCGAGTGCGGACACGTCGTGGCCGCGCGATTCCTGGGCGGAGGAGGTGTCCCTGGCGCCGGCGAACCAGTTCGGGCTCTCGCCGGACGGGCTGCCGCCGGCCGGGGCGTTGCCCAGGCTGCCGCCCGCCAGCTGCTGGCCGGGGCGGCGCTGGGGCAGCCCGGACGGCAGGGTGGTGGCGGGGGTGGCGGGGGCGGCGGGCAGGGCGGGCGGCTCCGGGGCGTACGGGTGGCCGACCGGGGCCTCGTCGGCCCGGCGGCCGTAGCCGTCCTGGGCGTACTCGTCCTGCTGGTAGCCGCGCTGGTCGTTGCCGTACTGGCCGTACTGGTCGTCGGCGTAGGCACCGGACTGGTCGTAGCCCTGCTGCGGGTACTGGCCGTACTCGTCCTGGGCGTACTCGTCCTGCTGGTAGCCGCCCTGGTCGTAGCCGTACCGGTCGTCGGCGTAGGCACCGGGCTGGTCGTAGCCCTGCGGGGCGTACTGGTCGTAGCCCTGCTGGTAGTCCTCCTCGACCTCGGCGTCCACCACCGGGCCCTGCGGGGCGCCCTCCAGGGCCGCGCGGCGCACCTGGTCGAGGCGCTGCGATCGCTGGACGGACTCCAGGGCCGGGCTGAAGCCGGAGGAGCCGGCGTTGCCGATGCCGGTGAGGTGGTCGTCGAAGCCCAGCTCGGCGGCGCTGCGGGAGCGGTCGTCGGCGGCCCACTCGGAGGTCGGCTCCTGGTCGGCGAAGATCCGGGAGACGGTGAACTGCTCCTCCGGCTCCGGCGCGGGGCCGCCCTGGGTGACGAACGGCGGGAGCATGACCAGCGAGGTGGTGCCGGCCGACTCGCCGGACGGGCGGAGCTGGACGCGGATGTCGTGCCGCTGGGAGAGCCGGCCGACCACGAAGAGGCCCATGCGGCGGGAGATGGTGGCGTCGACCGTGGGCGGCTCGGCCAGCTTCTCGTTGATCTCGGCGAAGTCGTCGGCGGTGAGGCCGATGCCCTTGTCGTGGATCTCGACCAGGACGCGGCCGTCCGGCAGGCGGGTCGCGTTGACCAGCACCCGGGTCTGCGGGCTGGAGAACGAGGTGGCGTTCTCCAGCAGCTCGGCGAGCAGGTGGACGAGGTCGGTCACGGCGGCGCCGACGACCTCGACCTCCGGGATGCCGGACAGCTCGACGCGCTCGTACTGCTCCACCTCGGACGCGGCGGCACGGAGCACGTCCACCAGCGGGACCGGGGTGTTCCAGCGGCGGCCGGCCTCCTCGCCCGCGAGGACGAGCAGGTTCTCACCGTTGCGGCGCATACGGGTGGCCAGGTGGTCCAGCTTGAAGAGGTTCTCCAGCTGGTCCGGGTCGGCCTCGTTGTTCTCCAGGTCGGTGATCAGCGCCAGCTGGCGCTGGATCAGGCCCTGGCTGCGACGCGACAGGTTGGTGAAGATCGCGTTGACGTTCCCTCGGAGCAGGGCCTGCTCGGCGGCGAGCGCCACGGCCTGCTGGTGGACCTGGTCGAAGGCCCGGGCGACTTCGCCGATCTCGTCCTTGCCGTGCAGCGGGATCGCGCTCACCGAGGTGTCGACCCGGTCGGGGTCGGTCTTGGAGAGCTTCTCGACCAGGTCCGGCAGGCGGTGGTCGGCGATCTCCAGGGCGGCGCTGCGCAGGGTGCGCATGCCGAGGATCATCGAGCGGGCGACGTAACCGGTCAGCAGGCCGGCCAGGATCAGTGCGGCGACGACGATGACCGTGTTGAGGATGGCGTCGTAGAGCGCGTTGTCCTTGAGGTTGCGGGAGTCGGTGAGGACGTCGTCCAGCAGCGTGACTTCGGTGTTCCGCAGGGCCTGGACGTGGTTGCCGGCGGCCTGGTTCCAGTTCTCCACGGTCAGACCGGAGTTCTTGGCCTCGGCGAACGCGGCGTCGGCGGCGGCCTTGCCCCGCTGCTGGCCGATGGCGGCGGCCTCGGCGTAGTTGCCGGCGAGCGCCAGCAGGCCCTGCATGGTGGGCAGGGTGCCGTTGGGCATCTTCAACGCCGAGTTGCCCTGGGCGGTGGCCATGGCGACCTGCGCGTCCGCGTACTTCTTGGCGTCCTCGGGGGCGCTACCGGTGTTGAACTCGTTGAGCGAGACCTGTTCCAGCTTCTCGGAGACCAGGATCTGCTGGGTCATGTCCTGGTTCTCGTAGCGCGTGGTCGCGTTCTGCCCGATGCCGACCAGCAGGCTCAGCATCAGCGAGCGCTGGGTCGAGGCGGAGGCCTTGGCCAGCGACATCGCGTAGATCGCGCGGCCCTTGCTGGTGGCGTTGGCGGAGCCGTTGCCGACCGAGTTGTCGTAGGCCAGCAGCGGCGCGAACATCGCCGAGTAGGCGTTCGCCGTGGCGCTGGCGAACAGCTCCTTGCCGTACGCGACGCTCCGCAGGTGCGGCAGGTCGACCACGAGGGTCTGGAAGGCCTCGTGGCGGCGCGGAAGCTCGCCGGACTTGTCGGAGGCGTCGTACGCGGCGTTGTAGGCCTTCAGCGCGGCGTCGGTGTCGGCGCGGCGCTTGGTGACCTCGTTGTTCGGGTCCTGCCCGGTGATCAGGGGTATCAGGGTCTTGTCGCGCTCGTTCTCCAGCGCCTCGGCGAGTTCGGTCGCCGCCTTGGCCAGCTCGGCCGTCTTCTCGGCGCGGGACGCCTTGATGTAGCCGTCGACCGAGGTGTTAACGCGCAGACCGCCGAAGACGAGACTGATGATCACGGGGATCAGCAGAATCGCGATCAGGCGGGTCGGCACGCGCCAGTTGCGCGGGCGCAGGAAGTCGTACCGGCTGGAGCCGCCGTCGCCGGGTGCGCCGGCGCTGTCGCGCGGCTCCTTGGCCGATGTCGGGGGCTTGAGGGCCGGAGTGGCCGGGGCGCGCTCCTCGGTGGGAGTGAACGCGGAGAATCCGGCCTGGTCCGCGGCGGTACCGTTCGGCTCGCTCTGGCGGGGCTCGGAGCGCCGCTGCGGGGCGGGTTGCTGCTTACGCCTCACTCGACAACTACCTCTCGGCCGACTTGCCGGCCATGGATCAATCCAGCGCTACCCCCGGGGCCCTGTCCCGTCGCCGGACAGCCGGTGCGGGATGTTCAGGGGTAGCTGGAATTTCAGCACGTGCAGGGATGGGGGACAAACAGACCCGGCATGGCACCCGCGTCGGCACAATCCGGACAATCGGCGACATGACGGAGCAAAACCGTGGTCATCTGGCGCTGAGTGACGCTGTTTCGCCACGCTGCGTCATTGTTGATCACAAAATGCCTACCGAACCGTTATCCGCTGCTTATACACGGGTCTTGCGCGGGGCCCCGGGAGGACATCGGCCGGTAAGCGTCACCGCCCCGGCGGCCCGTCAGTGGGACGAGCCGCCGGGGCCGGTTGACTGCGACTCGCGCGCCTCCGGGCGCCCGTCGGCTCGGCGCGGTTCCTCCCGGGCCGGTCCCGCGTCAGCGGAGCCGGGCGAGCAGGGCGTGTTCGACGAGGGTGATGAGGGCGCTCTTGGCGCTGTCGCGGCGGCGGGCGTCCAGGGTGATGACCGGGGTGTTCTCGCCGAGCTGCAGTGCTTCGCGGACTTCGTCGGCGGTGTGGGGCTGGTGTCCGTCGAAGCCGTTGAGGGCGACGACGAAGGGCAGTCCGCTGTTCTCGAAGTAGTCGAGGGCGGGGAAGCAGTCGGCGAGGCGGCGGGTGTCGACGAGGACGATGGCGCCGATGGCGCCGCGGACGAGGTCGTCCCACATGAACCAGAAGCGGTCCTGTCCGGGGGTGCCGAACAGGTAGAGGATGAGGTCCTCGTCGAGGGTGATGCGGCCGAAGTCCATGGCGACGGTGGTGGTCGTCTTGCCGGAGACGTGGCTGATGTCGTCGATGCCGGCGGAGGCCGAGGTCATGACGGCTTCGGTGCGCAGGGGGTTGATCTCGGAGACGGCGCCGACGAGCGTGGTCTTGCCGACACCGAAGCCGCCCGCGACGACTATCTTCGCGGAGGTCGTGGCGCGGGCAGGTCCGTTAGAGCTTGCGAAGTCCACTGAGGACCCTTTCGAGCAGCGTGACATCGGGCGTTCCGCCCGACTCGCCCGCGGCGGCGGGCTGGTGGATGGCGACGAGACCGGCCTCGGCCAGGTCGGCCACGAGGATGCGGGCCACACCGAGCGGCACACCGGCCAGCGCGGAGATCTCCGCGACGGATTTGACCTCACGGCAGAGGTTGACGATCCGGGCGTGCTCGGGCAGCAGCCCGCCGGTCCGCTCGGCCGAGCCCGTGGTCGAGATCAGGGCCTCGATGGCGAGCTGGTACCGCGGGCGGGTCCGGCCGCCGGTCATCGCGTACGGGCGTACCAGCGGCTGCTGCTCGTAGCCGTCGGACTGCTGCCCGCCGTAGCCGCTGCCGTACCCGCTGCCGTACGGGCCAGCGGGTGTCGAGGGCGGGGTCATGGGTCCTCCTAGTGCTGCAGCCTTGGGCAGCCGGTTCCAGCTGGGGCGGTGCCAGCTGAGGCGGGATCAGCTGCCTGAGGGTAGCTGAGGGTGAGGCGCCGGGTCCGGTCGGGTCGGACCCGGCGCAGAGTGGAACGGTGGGTGGATCCGCGCGGGGCCGGGTCAGTGCAGGAGACTGCCCTGGAGTTCCGCGCGAAGTGCGGGGGTGAGGACGGCGCCGGCTCGGTCGACGAGCAGGGCCATTTCGTAGCCGACG
>NZ_JBSFJV010000205.1:0-5238 GCF_053598235.1 Kitasatospora sp. NPDC001159 | reverse complement strand
TCAAGCAGGAACACCGTCGTGTCCACCAAGCCCGCTACCAGGACAGACTCCGCCTCGCAGCCTGAAGCACCACTCACTCAGGACGAACTGCACCCTCTTTCGATCGGCCGCGTCGCGACACGCCGCTGGCCAGGCCGCGCGCCCCGGTCGGGGCGCGCGGGGTTCAACGAGCGGGCGGCTGCTCGGCCGACGGCGCTGCCTGCCTCCGCAAGGGCATCGGCCTCGGTCGTTCTAACTCATCCCAGCGTGCTGCCGGTGGAGGTGGACCCGGGGTTGGTTGGTCTACCAGTGGTCGTGGCGGTCACAGCGCATGTGGTACTTGTCGTGTTCGTCGTGCCTGTGGTGCTTGATCGCGGTGGGGTCGGTGGCGGTGTGGGGGGCAGTGGTGTCGCTGCCCCCCCGGTGACGGTCGCGGTATTGATGACCGCGTCATCGGCCCTGCAGGAGACATCGACCTTCAGCGTGATGGGCGGATAGCTGCTCCCCGCGGGAAGGGCATCACTGCGGGTGCAGGTGAGTGTGCCCTGGTCACAGGTCCAGCCTGGGCCGCTGATGCGGTCGGCCCTGAGTCCCGAGGGGAGGGTGTCGGTGACGGTGACCGTGCCGCTGGTGGCCACAGTCTCGCTGTTGCCCACCGTCATGGTGTAGCGGCCGTCCCGTCCCTGGGTGAAGTTCCCGGTGTGGGTCTTGCTGATCGTCAGCGACGGTGATGCGGGGTTGATGGTGGTGGGTCGGTGGCGGTTTGGGTACTGGTGTCACCGGTGACGGTGGCGGTGTTGATGACCTGCGAGGGAGCATTCAGTGAAGCGTCGCCATCTTCGAACGCGCTGGTCGGAAGGGCTGGCGTGCGGGCTCTCCGGGGTGCTCGGGCTGGTTGAGCGCGGGAGTCTGCGGTATTGATCGTCCGTCACGGTGCTGTCAGCAGCCGGCTTCGAGGTCGGCCAGGACGAGCAGGGCGCGCAGAAGGGCGGTGGCGCGGGCGGGGTCGGAGCGGAGCTTGGTGAGGATCCGCCAGTTCTTCAGGTGGGCAAAGCCGTGTTCGACGGGGGCGCGTCCGGCTGCCAGGACCCGGTTGACCTGCTGGCCGGCGGTGAGCTTGCGGTGGCGGGTGGCCTTGTAGCCGGTGACGATGACCTGGTCGTCGGGGTTCTCGGGCTTGTCCACGCCGAGGAAGCCCAGGTCGGCGAGTGCGCCGAGACGGGCCGCCTTCAGGTGTTCGACGATCTTGTCGCGGCGAGCGGCGGTCGTGTCGTGGGTGCGGCCGGGCCGGGCGGCGGAGATCCAGATCAGCTTGCCCCGCTCGTCGGTCAGGGCGAGGAAGTGCAGGCCGTGGCGGTGGTGCTTGCCGGAGTAGTTGGGCCGGTTCGCCGTCCCGGTGCGGCGCTGGGTTCGAGCGTCCAGGGCGCGCCGAGGTCAGTATTGGTGTGGGATGTCTACTCCGGCGGAGCGCAGTTTCGCCTCGACCAGCGTGGTCAGCCGGGCCATGGCCGGTGCCTGGTCTTCGCCGTGGTGGTTGAGCAGGCCGTACCGGGTGGCGTCGGTGCGGGCCTGGAGGCCGTTCGGGATCGCGAGCAGCGCGGGGTTGGCGAGGAAGCGGTCGGCCACGGCGGTCGCGAGTTCCTCGATGCGGGGATCGTCGGGCTCCCAGTCCTTGGCGGCCCAGCATTGCTTGTTCAAGGCGACGAACCGGGTGTCGTCGAGGGCGTGCTCGGCCTCGGTGAGGAAGTCGTCGAAGCCGTCGGGGACCAGGGCCCTGGCCAGCACCATGCCCTCGCGGTGGATCGCCACCTGGTCCGGGGTGAAGCCGAGGTCGGCGGCCCGGTCCAACAGCGCGCAGGCCCGGTCGGGCAACAGGGCCCGGTCGCCGTTGGCGAGCCGGTCCAGCAGGTCGCGGCGCGCGGTCAGCTCTTCGATCCGCTCGGTCAGCCGCCGTTTGACCTCGGCCAGGTCGGCGGCGAACCGCTGCGGATCGGCGTCGAGCAGGGCGCCGATCTCGGATAGGGGTACGCCGGACTCGGCCAGCGTCCGGACCTGAACCAGCCGCAGCAGGTCGGACGACCCGTAGCGCCGATAGCCGGAACCGTCACGGCGCGGTTCGTCGACCAGGCCGAGCAGGTGGTAGTGGCGGATGGTCTTGATTGTGACACCGGCGAAGGCCGCCGCCTGGCCGATCGTGACGCCTCTGGTCATGGCCGTCAGCGACCTTCGCGGGTGAGGGCGGCGACCTCGCGGACGGCCTCGGCGATGGCGCGGAAATCCTTGCGCACGATCGTGCCGTGGTTGCTGGCGACCTTCGCGCTTACCGTGAGGTTCGGGTTGCGGGCGAGCACCGGGGCGAGAGCAGCACGCATGTCCTCCTGCGAAGTGCCGGAGCTTCCAAAAGCCTCCCCCGAGGCGACCACGTACCGGACCGGGACGGTCACACCGTCGAGGACCGGTTCGAGGGCGGCGTGGAGTTGGTGGGCCTCGATGCTGATCTCGGCATGCCGTTCGGCGCTCATCCGCGCGGCGTTGCCGATGAGGTGCGCCATCGGCAACGCCCACCGGAACCTGCGGAACAGCCGCCGGACCTTCTCCAGGTCGGCCTCGTCGGTCCAGCCCACCGGGTACGGGCCATCGACCCCGACCACGCCAGCAACGCGGACCGGATACCGAGCGGCCCACCGCACCCCGAGCAACGCCCCGTAGGACCAGCCCACCAGCAGCGGCCGCTCCACCCGCCTCGCCGTGAGGACGGCGTCGAGATCGCGGACACAGGCTTCGAACGAATAGTCCGCCGACTTCTTCGACTTGCCGCGGGCGCGCTCGTCGTAGGAGATGTGTCGCCAACCCGACCCCAGGTCGTCGATGACGGGCCGCCAGTGCCGCTGGCCGGCGAAGGAACCGTTCAGGTAGACCACGGGGGTACCTGTCCCGCCGGTGTCGGTCACGGCCAGCGCGGTGTCCTCCACCGGCAACATGCCACTCCAGGCCGGGTAAGTCGCGTTCGAGTTCTTCATGCCACCAGCGTCGGCCCTGCCCCACGGTCAAGGTCAAGCCGCATTTCCGTGAGCCCCGGCACCACAGGTGCGCAATGACGAGGCCGGCCCCCGGCGTTGGCCCACCAGTGCCTCGGCCAACTCCCGAAGGAGGGGTAACCGGAGCCTCGACAGCGACACCGTCATCCGCACCGGCGGGACCGCCTCCACCGAGAGCAGAAGCTGAGTGACGTCGTTGCGGTTGCCGCGGGTGAGAAGGACCGCCAGCGGGGCACCGTGCCCATCGGTGATCAGGTGGTGCTTCGAGCCGCAGCCGTACCGCGAAGCTCCCGAGGCAGAGGACGAGTTGCAACGTACTGCGCCGCCAAGTTCGCGCGATGATGCCCTCCATACCCGGGCCTGGGCGGGTCGGGAGGAGACCAGCTCGGGCGAGGCATCGCGCACGATCTGACTACCCCCTCCCGCCAGTAGTTCTCGGCATGAGGTCAGGCTGCCGCCCTGCCCCCGTTCCCAGCCCGGACGACCCCACCGGACGGCACCTCATCCGCACCAGCGCCGACGAGACTGACGGCAGGCATGCCTCCGGCGAGCCGCGCCTAATCCACAGTCGCCACTACAAGAGCGCCACCGACGAGGACGGCAACCACATCTCCGCCGGCCTCGACGGCTTCGTCCCCTGGGCCGCGATCACCCCCGTAGTCCACGCTCTTCGAACCTGCGGGGCTCCAAGGGCCCGGGGTGGGAACGAAGCGAAAGACCGGTGTTGCTGTCAAAGCTCTTGACGGCCGGTCGGTCGGGTCCTCCTTGGCTTCGCGCCGTTCCTCCCGCCGGTGCGCGCGGACCTTCTCCAGGGGGCCGGTGACATCGACGACGGAGTGGTGGACGCCAGCCTCGCCGTAGTGCCGGCCGCCTCGCGCCAGCCGTTGGGGCGGATGCCGTACTGCTTGCCGAGGAAAGCGAAGTGAGTGTCGGCTCCGTCCAGGGGTCTGTCCCGGCCGGCCACAGGCACACTCGCACCACAAGACGGTTGCTGACCTGCGGGGTCTTCGGTCCGTCAGCAATTCATGGTGACAGCTGTCATACGGATCCGGGCACAGGCGTCACTGACGGGAAGTCGGCTCCGCACGGCAGGCTGGGCGCACGCGAACGGTCGCCGAGCATCCGGCAGAGGAGCAGACAAAGCCATGGACAAGAAGCCCACCGCGCCGCCGACCAGCCCCGTGATGCTGGTCCTCCGTCCGCTGGTGGTGGATGTCGGCATTCCGCTGGCGCTCTCCTATCTGCTGCACTCGGTACTCGGGTTGAGCCAGATCGTCTCGCTCGTGTTGAGCAGCGTGCTGCCGGTGGTCCGGACAGTGGCGAGTCTTGTCTCCCGGCGGTCGGTCAACGGGCTGGCCGGTCTGATGCTGCTGGTCAACACGGCCGGGATCGGGCTGTCGCTGGTGTCCGGGGACGCCCGGCTGGCGGTGGCCAAGGACGGCGCGCTGAGCAGCGTGGTGGGCATCGCGATGGTCTGGTCCGCCTTCGCCGGGCAGCCCATGGTGAGCGCGGGGCTCAAGCCCGTTCTCACCAAGGGCGAGCCTGTCAGGATTGCCGCCTGGGACCGGCTGAGCGCGGGATCGGCCCGGTTCCGGCGGGCCGAGAGGGGGTTCACGCTCGCCTGGGGTTTCTCGCTGGTCGGTGAGTGCGCGGCCCGGGTCGTGGGTGCCTACACGCTGCCGGTGCCGACGATGGCCTGGCTGTCAACGGTCTTCCTGCTCGGAGCGTTCGTCGTGGCCTTCATCGCCGGTGCGCCGTTCCACAACCGGATCGAGAAGCTGGTCGAGGCCGAGGCCGAGGCCGCCGTGTCCGGTGTGGCAGAGCGCTTCGAAACGGAGGATCCCGCGCCCGGGGACACCGCGATCACCGTTGCGTGAGGTCAGCGTGGCGCCGGGCAGCACCGGCAGCGGCCCGGCGGCGACAGATCCCGGCCCACCGTCCTCCTTCGGGTTCCACCAGTGACGAACCGGCCCGGCCTCCCGATCCCCAACTTCGCGACACCAGGCACATCACCCGACCGTTACCACGGAGGAGAACGCATCATGTCGAAGCGGACCGTCGCCCTGGCGATCAGCACCGCTGCCCTGGCCGGCTCGGCTCTCACCCCGGCGGCGGAGGCCGGGACACCTGCGTTTGCCGGAAACCTCATCCGGCCTGGTCAGGCCGCATGTTGGTACTCATGGAGGAGGCCGCCGAGCCGGTCGGTCCGGCGTATGTCGAC
>NZ_JBSFJV010000204.1:0-5281 GCF_053598235.1 Kitasatospora sp. NPDC001159 | reverse complement strand
GCCCGCCGACGGCTGCGGGAGAACGAGCAGCGCGCGGGAGAGGCCATCGCCATCGTGGGGATGGCGTGCCGGTATCCGGGTGGGGTGTCTTCGCCCGAGGGTTTGTGGCGGGTGGTTCGGGATGGTGTGGATGCGATTGGGGAGTTTCCGGAGGATCGTTATTGGGATGTGGAGGGGTTGTTTGATCCGGTGCCGGGGGTGCCGGGGAAGAGTTATGCGCGTGAGGGTGGGTTTGTTCGTGGTGCGGCTGATTTTGATGCGGAGTTTTTCGGGATCAGTCCGAATGAGGCGTTGGAGATGGATCCGCAGCAGCGGTTGTTGTTGGAGTCGTCGTGGGAGGCGTTGGAGCGGGCGGGGATTGTTCCGGGTTCGTTGCGGGGGAGTGCGACGGGTGTTTTTGCTGGGGTGATGTATCACGATTATGCGGGGAGTGCGGCGTTGGGGAGTGTGGTGTCGGGGCGGGTGGCGTATGCGTTGGGGTTGGAGGGGCCGGCGGTGAGTGTGGATACGGCGTGTTCGTCGTCGTTGGTGGGGTTGCATTTGGCGGTGCAGTCGTTGCGGCGGGGTGAGTGTTCGTTGGCGTTGGCGGGTGGGGTGGCGGTGATGGCGACGCCGGAGACGTTTGTGGAGTTTTCGCGTCAGCGGGGGTTGTCGGTGGATGGGCGGTGTCGGTCGTTTGGTGGGGGTGCGGGGGGGACGGGGTGGTCTGAGGGTGTGGGTGTGTTGGTGGTGGAGCGGTTGTCGGATGCGCGGCGGCTGGGGCACGAGGTGCTGGCGGTGGTGGCTGGTTCTGCGGTGAATCAGGATGGTGCGTCGAATGGGTTGACGGCGCCGAATGGTCCGTCGCAGCAGCGGGTGATTCGTGCGGCGTTGGCGGATGCGGGTGTGTCGGCGGTGGATGTGGATGTGGTGGAGGCGCACGGGACGGGGACGGTGCTGGGCGATCCGATCGAGGCTCAGGCGTTGATTGCGGCGTATGGGCAGGGTCGTGGTGAGGATCGTCCGTTGTGGCTGGGTTCGGTGAAGTCGAACATCGGCCACACTCAGGCGGCTTCGGGTGTTGCGGGTGTGATCAAGATGGTGGGGGCGTTGCGGCATGGGGTGTTGCCGCGGACGTTGCATGCGGAGGTGCCGTCGGCGGAGGTGGACTGGTCGGCGGGTGCGGTGGAGTTGTTGCAGGAGCAGCGGGAGTGGAGTGCGCAGGAGGGGCGGACGCGTCGGGCCGGCGTGTCGTCCTTCGGACTCAGTGGGACCAACGCCCACGTCATCCTCGAAGAGGCGCCCGGGCGGGACGTGCCCGAAGTGCCGGAGCCGGACGACGAACTCCCCGCTCCGCGACGGAACGTGGTGCCCTGGGTGCTGTCCGGGCGGACCGAGGAAGCGCTGGCCGCCCAGGCCGAGCGGCTGCTCACCAGGGTCGACGACGCCTGGGACCTGGACCCGGTTGATGTGGGGTATTCGCTGGCGGTGTCGCGGTCGGGGTTTGGGTGTCGTGCGGTGGTGGTGGGTTCTGAGGTGGGGGAGTTGTTGGCGGGTGTGGTGGGGGTTGCTGATGGTGAGGTGGTGCCGGGTGTGGTGCGTGGGGTTGCTTCTGTTGCTGGTGGTGGTGGGACGGGGTTTGTGTTTCCGGGGCAGGGGTCTGGGTGGGTGGGGATGGGGCGTGGGTTGTATGGGGTGTTTCCGGTGTTTGCTGAGGCGTTTGATGGGGTGTGTGGGTTGTTGGAGGGTGAGTTGGGTGGGGTGTTGCCGGTGGGGGTGGGGTTGAGGGATGTGGTGTTTGGTGAGGTGGGGTTGGGGTCTGGTGTGGGGAGGGGTGTGGTGCTGGGGGGGTTGTTTGGGGTGGGTGTGGGGTTGGTGGGGTTGTTGGGTTCGTGGGGGGTGCGGCCGGATTGGGTGGTGGGTCTTTCGGTGGGGGAGGTGTGTGCTGCGTGGGTGGCGGGGGTGTTGTCGTTGGAGGATGCGTGTGTGTTGGTGGGTGCGCGGGGTCGGTTGATGGAGGGTGTGGGTGCGGGTGGGGTGATGGTGGCGGTGGAGGCGTCGGAGGGTGAGGTGGTGCCGTTGTTGGGTGGGGGTGTGTGGTTGGGGGCGGTGAATGGTCCTCGGTCGGTGGTGTTGTCGGGGGTGCGGGGTGCGGTGGAGGAGGCGGTTGCGGGGTTTGTGGGGTTGGGGCGGCGGGTGCGGTGGCTGGAGGTGGCGGATGGGTTTCATTCGGGGTTGATGGATGGGGTGTTGGAGGAGTTCCGGGGTGTGGTGGAGGGGTTGGAGTTGGGTGATCCGGTGGGTGTGGGTGTGGTGTCGTCGGTGTCGGGTGGGGTGGTGGGGGCGGGGGTGATGTCGTCGCCGGGGTATTGGGTGGAGCAGATTTCGTCGGCGGTGCGGTTTGCGGATGCGGTGGGGGTGGTGGAGGCGGCGGGTGTGGTGTCGTTCGTGGAGGTGGGTCCGGGGTCGGTGTTGTCGGGGATGGTGGCCGACTCGGTCGCTGAGGGATCGCCTGCGGTGGGCGTGCCGTTGCTGCGCAAAGGCCGGGACGAGGTGCTGTCGCTGGTCGAGGGTGTGGGCCGGCTCCACGAGCGCGGTGTCACGGTGGACTGGGAGGCGTTCTTCGCGGGGCGTGGTGGTCGGCGGGTGGAGTTGCCGACGTATGCGTTTCAGCGGGAGCGTTTTTGGCGGGACAGTGTGGGTGGTGCTGGTGGTGTGGGTGGTGTGGGTCATCCGTTGTTGGGGTCGGTTGTGGTGTTGGCGGGTTCGGGTGGGGTGGTGTTGTCGGGGCGGTTGTCGTGTGCGACGGATCCGTGGTTGGCGGATCACGTGGTGGCGGGGTCGGTGGTTTTTCCGGGTGCTGGGTTGGTGGAGTTGGTGGTGGCGGCTGGTGGTCGTGTGGGGTGTGGGCGGGTGGAGGAGTTGGCGTTGGTGGCGCCGTTGGTGTTGCCGGAGTCGGGTGGTGTGGATGTTCAGGTGATCGTGGGTGCGGTGGATGGTGGGGGCCGGCGTGAGGTGTCGGTGTTCGGTCGGGGTGAGGGGTTGGGTGAGGACGAGGCGGGTTGGGTGCGCTATGCGTCCGGTGTGGTCGTGGAGGAGTCGGGTGAGGGTTCGGGTGTGGGGGTGGTTTCGGGTCTTTCGGAGTGGCCGCCGGCGGGTGCGGAGCCGGTGGTGGTGGAGGGGATGTATGAGGACCTGGCGGCTGAGGGTCTGAGTTACGGTCCGGCCTTCCAGGGCGTGCGTGCGGCCTGGCGCCGCGGCGAAGAGACCTTCGCCGAGATCGGGACCGAAGCACTCGGCCGGGATCTCAACAGGTTCACCCTGCATCCAGCGCTGCTCGACGCGGCCTTGCACACGCTCGCTCTGCAGGACGGCGTAGGAATCCGTCTGCCCTTCACGTGGTCCGGCGTGGAGCTGTACGAGGGCGGCACGGGTGCCGACACCCTGCGGGTCCGCTTGCGCGCCACTTCTGCCGACGTGGCATCCGTGGACATCGCCGACGACATGGGTCGTCCCGTCGCGTCGGTGGAGTCGTTGGTGGTGCGGTCGTTGGGGGAGGGGTTGGTGTCCGGGGTGGGGTCGGGTGTGGATGGGTTGTTCGGTGTGGAGTGGGTGAGGGCGGAGGAGGGTGCTGCTGGTTCTGGGGTTGGTTCTGGTTCTGGTGGTGGGGTGTCGTGGGGTGAGTTGGGTGAGGTGTTGTCGGGTGTGGGGGTGGTGCCTGATGTGGTGGTGCTGCGGGTGGGGTCGGGTGCGGAGGTGTCGGGTGAGGGTGTGCGGGACGTGGTCGGCGGTGTGCTGACGGGCATTCAGCAGTGGCTGGCTGAGGAGCGTTTGGCGGGGTCGCGGTTGGTGGTGGTGACGGAGGGCGCGGTCGACGCCGGGTCTGGGTCCGGGTCCGGGTCCGGTGAGGGTGCCGGCGGTGGTTCTGGTTCTGGGTCGGGTGTTGATGTGGTGGGGGCTGCGGTGTGGGGGTTGGTGCGGTCGGTGCAGAACGAGCATCCGGGTCGTGTGGTGTTGGTGGATGGTGAGCCGGGGGCGGAGTTGTCGGTGTTGGTGTCGGGTGCTGTGGTGTCGGGTGAGGGTCAGGTGGCGGTGCGGGACGGGGTGTGGTGGGTGCCGCGTCTGGTGCGTGCCGGTGTGGAGGCTGGCTCTGGTGTGGTGGCCGGTTCCGGGGCCGGTGCTGGTTCTGGTTCCGGTGTCGATGCTGGTTCTGGTTCTGGTTCTGGTTCGGGTTCTGGGTCTGTGTTTGGTTCGGGTGTGGTGTTGGTGTCGGGTGGTACGGGTGGTTTGGGTGGGGTGGTGGCGCGGCATTTGGTGGTGGGTCATGGGGTGCGTGATGTGTTGTTGGTGAGTCGTCGGGGTGTGGGGGGTTCGGGGGTTGCTGGTGTGGTGGGGGAGTTGGAGGGGTTGGGGGCGCGGGTGGAGGTGGTGGCGTGTGATGTGGCGGATCGTGGGGCGTTGGCTGGTGTGTTGGAGGGGCGTGTGTTGTCGGGTGTGGTGCATGCGGCGGGTGTGTTGGATGACGGGGTGGTGTCGTCGTTGTCGGTGGATCGGTTGGCGGGGGTGTTGCGGCCGAAGGTTGATGGTGTGCTGAATTTGCATGAGTTGACGTCGGGTATGGGGTTGTCGGCGTTTGTGTTGTTTTCTTCGGTGGCGGGGGTGTTGGGGTCGCCGGGGCAGGCGAGTTATGCGGCGGCGAATGCGTTCATGGATGCGTTTGCTGTGTATCGGCGGGGGTTGGGTCTGCCGGCGCAGTCGTTGGCGTGGGGGCCCTGGGCGGCGGAGTCGGGTGGGATGACGGGTTCGTTGGGTGAGGTTGAGCGGTCGAGGATGGTGCGGGGTGGGTTGAGGCCGTTGGCGTCGGGGGAGGGCCTGGCGCTGTTCGATGCGGTGGTCGGGTCGGCGGGGCCGGCGCTGGTGGTGCCGGCGCGTTTCGATCTGTCCGCGTTGCGGGCCCGGGGTGCCGAGCTGGAGCCGGTCTACCGCGCCCTCGTCCCCCGCACCCGCACCCGTAACCGGACGACCGGCACTCGCTCCCGGGTGCTGACATTGACTTCCGAGGAAGCCCTGCGTCTTGTCCAGATGAAGGCTGCCTCGGTGCTGGGCCACGGTTCGGCCGAGTCCGTGGACGCGACGCGTGCTTTCCAGGAGATGGGATTCGACTCGCTTTCCGCGGTGGAGCTGCGGAATGAGCTGGGCAGTGCGACCGGTCTCGCACTTCCGGCGAGCCTGATCTTCGACTACCCCAATGCCACCGCGGTGGCCGACCTGCTTGTGGCCGAACTCGCCGGCACGACGCGCC
>NZ_JBSFJV010000203.1:0-5385 GCF_053598235.1 Kitasatospora sp. NPDC001159 | reverse complement strand
CCGACACCAGCACCCTAGGAACCCAGCCCACCCGAGACGGCAGATACCTATGCCAAACCACCCAAAAGGTCACTCATTCCGAACTGCACCCATCGCTGATCGTTGGCCTGAGGCTCAGCCGTATGGTGGCCGGTTCGCCGAGATCGTGCCGCACCTGACCATCGCTCAGGGTCAGGAAGACGCCGTCCTGGAGGAGATCGAGTCCGACCTCGCCGGCAGGCTCCTGTTCACCTCTCACGTCTCGTCGGTTGAACTCATCGTGCACGACGGGACGAAGTGGCAAGAACGGGCGTCGTTCGCACTCGGAGAATGAAGCAGGTCATGAGGCTTGGCTGGTCCGCTGCCCCTTGGGCAGCGGACCAGCATGAGGGGCTCCGGTCAGCTGGCTTCAGCGTGCTCGGCGCGGGCTCGGGTGCTGGCAAGTCGGTAGGAGCGTGATGCTTTCACTGATCGTTTCAGAATGATCTTTGGAGTCGGCGGAGGCAGATGATGCTGGCGGCAAGTTCGAGGAGTCCCTGGTGGAGGTCGGCTCGGCGTTCGTAGCGGGTGCGGAGCCGTTTGAACTGGTGGAGCCAGGCGAACGTCCGCTCGACGACCCAGCGCGTGCGGCCGCCCTCTCTGTCAGCCTTGGGTGAGACATCCCGCTTTGTCGGGTTAGCCTGAGAGGGCCCGAGTAGGAGTTCCACCCCTGATGACCAGCACCAATCCGTCCGCAGCCGACCCTGTCGGGCTCGAAAAGTCATCGCTGCAGGTGACAGGGGTGGGACGGCCTGGACTGGCACGATGTTCGCGTGATCGTTTCGATGCTGTACAAGGTGGCGCGCAAGCTGCTGTCCATCCCCGGGGTGCTGCTTCGCCGCGACACGGCCAAGGACGCGGAGCTGCTCGTGCTCCGGCACGAGAACGCTGTGCTGCGCCGCCAGATATCAGGACCGCTCCGCTACGAGCCCGCGGACCGGTTCTGGTTGGCGGCGCTGTCCGGCCTGATACCCCGTCGCCGTTGGCGGGCGGTCTTCCCGGTCAGGCCCGGCACGTTGCTGGCCTGGCATCGCCGGCTCATCGAGGCGAAGTGGGACTACAGCACACGGCGCACCCGCACCGGGCGGCCGCCGACCGGAGCGGCGCTCAAGAACCTCGTGCTACGCCTGGCTCGGGAAAACGCGGGGTGGGGGCACAGGCGGATCCAGGGTGAGCTCGCTCGCCTCGGGCACCCGATCGCCGCGTCCACGGTGTGGGGAATCCTCCACGCGGCGGGCATCGACCCAGCTCCGCGCCGTACCGGCCCGACCTGGCGCGAGTTCCTCACGGCCCAGGCCGAGGGCATCATCGCCGTCGACTTCTTCCATCTCGATACGGTGCTCGGCAGGCGCCTGTACGCACTGGCGTTCCTCGAGCACGGTACCCGGCGCCTGCACATCGCCGGCGTCACCGCCCACCCCACCCGGGAGTGGGCGGTTCAGCAGGCCCGAAACGCAGCGGCCAACCTCGGCAGGCGCATGGACTCCCTGCGCTTCCTGCTGCGTGACCGCGACGGCAAGTACGGGCAGTCGTTCGATGCCGTCTTCGAGGCCGAGGAGATGGAGATCCTGAAGAGCGCGCCCCAGGCTCCCCGGATGAACGCCCACTGCGAGCGAGTGATCGGCAGTATCCGCCGTGAGGCCCTGGACCACGTCCTCATTATGAACGAGGCCCACGCCCGGCAGGTCCTGGCCGCCTACCAGCGGCACTACAACGAGCACCGTCCCCACCGGGCCCGCAACCAGATACCACCCGGCGCCGATCAGCAGCCCACCATCGCTCACGACCTCGAAAACGGCAGACTCGTGCGTACCCGCGTCCTCGGCGGCGTCATCAATGAGTATCGGTACGCAGCTTGACCAGCAGCCACGACTTTCCGAGCCCCACACGGTCGGCGGCCGGCGGGCCGCACCCCGGCGGGGGTTACAGGGTGGGGGTGAGGCGATCGGTCAGGAGACGGGTGAAGCGGGCCGGGTCGGGCAGGTCGCCGCCTTCGGCGAGCAGGGCGCTGCCGTGGACGAGTTCGGCGATGTCGGCGAGCGCCGGGTCGTCCGCGTTCGTCTCGTGGGCCCGGCGCAGGGCGGTGACGAGGGGGTGGGTGGGGTTGAGTTCGAGGATCCGCTTGACAGCGGGGAGCTCCTGGCCCATGGCCCGGTACATCTTCTCCAGGGTGGGGGTCAGGTCCTGGGCGTCGCCGACCAGGCACGCCGCGGAGGTGGTCAGGCGGGTGGAGAGGCGGACCTGCTTGACGTGCTCGGCCAGGGTGCTCTGGAGCCAGCCGAGGAGGGCGGCGAAGTCCTGTTCGCGCTGAGCCTTCTCGGTCTTCGCCTCGTCACTGCCGTCGCCGTCGGAGTCGTCGTCGAGGTCGACCTGGCCCTTGGCGATCGACTGGAAGCGGTGGCCGTCGAAGGAGGGGATCTGGTCGGTCCAGATCTCGTCGATGGGGTCGGTGAGGATCAGGACCTCGTAGCCCTTGGCGGTGAAGGCCTCCATGTGCGGGGAGTTCTCCACCATCGCCCGGTTCTCGCCGGTCAGGTAGTAGATGGTGTCCTGGCCGTCCTTCATCCGCGCGACGTACTCGCGTAGCGTGGTCGGCTCCTGCGGGTCGTTGGTCGAGGCCGCGACGACCAGTTCCAGCAGGGCGTCGGTGTTGTCGCGGTCCTCGATCAGGCCTTCCTTGAGGACGCGGCCGAACTGCTCCCACAGCTTGAGGTAGGCCTCGGTGTTGGTGGCCTGCGTGCTCTTGAGGGCGCCGAGGACCTTCTTGACGAGGCGCCGGCGCACGGCGGTGATCTGGCGGTCGTGCTGCAGGATCTCGCGGGAGACGTTGAGGGAGAGGTCGTGGGCGTCGACGACGCCCTTGACGAACCGCAGGTAGTTCGGCATCAGCGCGTCGCAGTCGTCCATGATGAACACGCGCTTGACGTACAGCTGCACACCCCGCTTGGTGTCACGGGAGAACAGGTCGAACGGGGCGTGGGCGGGGACGAACAGCAGCGCCTCGTACTCGAAGGTGCCCTCGGCGCGCATGTGGATCGTCTCGGCCGGGTCCTGCCAGTCGTGGCTGATCTGCTGGTAGAACTCGTTGTATTCGGCCTCGGTCACCTCACTGCGCGGGCGGGCCCACAGTGCCTTCATCGAGTTCAGCGTCTCCGGCTCGCCCCGGCGATCGCTCCCGTCCCGGTCCTCGGCGCCGGTGTCGGTGCCGGTGTCGGCGGGTTCGGCGGCCATGCGGATGGGCCAGCGGATGAAGTCCGAGTACTGCTTGACGATCTGGCGGATCTTCCACGCGGCCAGGTAGTCGCCCAGCCCGTCCTCGCCGTCCGCCGGCTTGAGGTGCAGCGTGACCGACGTGCCCACCGGCAGATCGCCGGCCTCCGCGATGGTGTACGTCCCCTCACCGTCGGACTCCCACACGGTGCCCTGCTCGGTGCCGGCCCGGCGCGTGCGCAGGGTGACCTTGTCGGCGACCATGAACGCCGAGTAGAAGCCGACCCCGAACTGGCCGATCAGGCTCTGCGCCGCGGCCGCGTCCTTGGTCTCCTTGATCTTCGCCAGCAGGCTCGCGGTGCCGGACTTGGCGATGGTGCCGATCAGGTCGACGACGTCGTCGCGGGTCATGCCGATGCCGTTGTCCCGCACCGTCAGGGTGCGGGCGTCGCGGTCGACGTCCAGCGTGATGTGGAGGTCGGAGGTGTCGACATCGAGGCCGGTGTCGGTGAGGGACTCCAGGCGGAGCTTGTCGAGGGCGTCGGAGGCGTTGGAGATCAGCTCGCGCAGGAAGATGTCCTTGTTCGAGTAGATCGAGTGGATCACCAGCTGCAGCAGTTGGCGGGTCTCCGCCTGGAACTCCAGCGTCTGGGTCGGGCTGGCCACGGGAGGCGTCTCCTTCGAGAGGTGGAAAGGGTTCGGACCGGTCGAGCCACCGGGCCCGGTCAACGTACTGCGCGGTCGGGCCCGGGGACGTTCAGATTTTCTGAGGGGCTGGTAAGGCTGTTCGGGGCGGGTGCGGCCGGGGCGGGCGGTGCCGTGGCAGCACGCCGAGAGCCGTCGGGGCATCAACTCACGCCCCCCGCCGGAGTGGTGCTCCTGCAGGCTCATGGTCGTTCACGGCGTGCGGGTCACGGTCCGGCCGATGGTGTGCGGCGCTGCCGGCTGCTGGCGGCGCGCAACTGGTCGGTCCGGGCGATGAGCCGATCGAGCCGGTCGGCGATCTTCGGGTGGTGTGCCTCCAGGAGGGGGCGGGTTTCGGCGAGCGGGGCGAGCAGGCGGACGGGGTCGTGGTGGCCGAGTGCCTCCAGGAGGCGTTCCACGGCGGGGGCCGCCTGGGCGGTGAGGTCGTCCAGGGCGCCGATCTGACCCGCGAGGCGGCGCAGGTCGGCGGCGTTCTCGCGCGCCCAGCTGCTCACCGCGCGGTCGGCTGCGCGCTGGTCGCGGGTGGCCCGGACGCGCTGCTCGCCGGTGCTGCCCGCCCGGGTGCCGGCGTCGGCGTCGGGGCGCAGGCGCAGGTAACGGCGCTCGGCGGCCTGGCGGCTCTGGACGCCGAGGGGTTCGGCGAGGTCGGCCCAGGTCGCGCCGGCGCCGCGGGCGGTCTCGATCAGGCCGGTCTCCCAGCCGGCGAGCTCCTCGCGCAGGTGACGCAGCAGCAGCAGTGCGGACAGGGCCTGCCTCGGGTCGTCCTGGTGGTCGTCCGGGGGGGGGGTGCGTGGCGGGCGGTGCGAGCGGCGGCGTCCATCGTGCCCAGCGCGGCGGCGGCGGCCAGGAACGACGCCGGGCTCACCCCGGCCGCGCCGGTGTTCTGCGGGTTCAGTGCCGTCACCCTTTCGCTGACCGGTTGATTGTCATCGTATGGATGACAAGCTACACCGCAAGGTGTCGAGGCCGCACCAGCCGACGACGCGAGGGCGTAGTGCTTCGAAATGGCTTCACCGGTTGTGATCTGGGGCTTCGTCGAATGGTCAGCTTGCTCGGTGGTACTCGTTGATGAGGCCGGTGACGGCTTGTCGGTGTTCGATCCGGGCTGTCGGGATGGGGATGACGTTCGGGTCATCGAGCGGTGCGAGCTGGTTTCGTCCCTGGTGGGGCCGATGGCCGTTGAAGTGACGGGCGTAGTCGTGGAGGATCTTCGCCGCGTGTCCGCGGTCGAGGATCAGCAGGCGGTCGGTGCACTCCTGGCGTACCGAGCGGATGAACCGCTCCGCGTGCGGGTTGCAGTTGGGGCTGCGTGGAGGGGTCTTGGCGACGGTGATGCTCTCGCTGGCGAAGACGGCGCCGAAGGCGGCGGTGAACTTCGCGTCCCGGTCCCGGATCAGGTGGCTGAAGTCGGCCGCGCGCTCGCCGAGCTGCCACAGCAGATGGCGGACTTGC
>NZ_JBSFJV010000202.1:0-5513 GCF_053598235.1 Kitasatospora sp. NPDC001159 | reverse complement strand
GCGCCGGCCGGCACGCGATCACCCGAACGGGACCGAGAATCGAATCTCCGTCCGGCCCTCAAGCCCCAAGAGCGCTTTGATCACGGCTTCTCAGGGCTCCAGCCACGTGACGCCCTGCGTGCGGAGGCGCCCGCCAGGAGCGGCGCCCCAGCCTCCTGGCGTGGGTGAAATCCATCTGTCGAGCAGGCCCAGAGTGCCCAATCCCGAAGTAGGCCCTGGTCGGCGGCCGACCGGCTGCCAACCCGCCGACCAGGACGCACGGCTGAGGGCCTGTTCTCCCGCCGATGGCTGCGCCGAAGACGGCGGCGGTCCCGCTCCGCGAACCGCGGCCCGGGAGCCACGCTTCGGGAACGTCAGCACACGGCGATTCCACCACCGCACGGGACGCGACCGAGTAGTGCCGCTCGTCAGTCGATGTCGGGAACGAGCCCGATGCCTGCAGGGCAGTCGTCTACGACCTCCGCGGGGGCGGTACTGCATCTGGTCTCGCGCTCCAGGGGATCCGACACGAGCCGAGCCGCCAGGACCTGTCCGCCCGATCACGTGACTGTCGCCTGCCCGGGCCGTCGGCTTGGGACCGGCCGCCAGGCAGAGCGACTCCGCTGTGACACACGGGTGTTGACGGAGAGTTTGTTGAGCATTAGTGGAGCGTTAGCGGCTGTGATTAGCGTGGACATCTCCACAGACCCGGCCCGTTTCGTTCTGCGACACGGGCCGGTTCCCGAAGAGAGGCATGACCTTGAACCTGTTGTCCATGAAGTGGCCCAGGGCGGCCATCGCCGTCCTTGCCGCGCTGCTGGGGCTGATCCAGCTGACTGCGGCCCCGTCCGCCCGCGCAAACACCACCGAGACATGGACTGTCATGTATTGGGACATCACCACCCTCCAGCAAGGAGGCGCCCTGGCTGCCCAACGCTACGACGACATGGTGAGGGAGCTTCGCCAACTGACCGGCTACACGGTCGACGCCGACCACGGCGGCGTTCTCGGCAGGACCGAGGCTCAAGTGGGGCGGTACATCGAGATACGGATCACGGACAACGGCAACCAGTTCCTCAGCCTGTTCTACCGCACGAACAACCTCTACCTGGACGGCTTCAGGATGGCGGGCAGCAACTACAGGTTCAACGACGCCCAGCCCGAGCTGACACGGAACTTCGGGGGCGGCCGACAGCTCTTCACGACCATCTACTCGGGGAGTTACCAGAACGGCGGCCTGGACGTCAACAACGCCCGTGCGAATACCTCGTACATCGGGCCGAACCTGCGCAACCAGTTCATGGGACTGACCGGGTTCAACTACAACACCCGTGAAAACTACCGGCTGAACCTTGCGAACATCGTCCAGGCCACTTCGGAGGCAGCCCGTTTCGGGTGGATCCAGAACCGCATCTCGAACACCATCAGGAACGGCGGCGAAAACGACGGGAACGGCTGGCAGACGACTCTGGGAGCGTTCGGAATCGCGTTGGAGAACCGGTGGGCCCCCTTGACCCGACTGGCCTTCCGGAGCATGAACGGCGGCGCGGGAGATCCGGTGGAGGTCGACGGCCGTATCTACAGGAATTTGACGGACATGATGATGGCGGATCCGCCCCGACGCCCGCGCATCTCCTACCTGCTGGGACTGGGCAGCCAGGCAGGCTGACGACGCTCCGGAGGCGCTGAGCCCTTTCCAGCCCGTTGGCCAGCGGATCGGGTCGAGGTGTCCGAGGGCCCTCGCCGAATCGGCGAAGGCCCTCGAACCCGAGGCCGTACTGATCACCACCCCGTCGGGGCGCCAGTGCGCGCTCGGCCTGGAGACGCTCGACCAGCACCGCGACGCCGTAGCCGCCGACGCCTGCGTAGACGGTGTCGGCGACGTGGCGCGGGGCCGGGTCGGTGCCGCAACGTCATGATAAGAGCGATTTTCTGATCAAATAAATTATTTAATGACTTTTGGGCATTTGAGCACAGTTCTTTTGACGGAGCGTCAGTCGCCGGGCTTGTGCGACGTGGATGACAACGTCTTGTGATCGCCGATCCGGCTTGCCTAAGTTCAGGCGTTCGTATCTGCGGACCCTGCCGCCGGGACGTCGAGTCCTGCCCACCGGCCAGCAGGACGTCGAGCTCTGCATCGGGCAGGAGCGGGGGACCCAGGAAAGCGCCGTGCCCGCTCGGCCCGTTCAACGGGCCTGCCAGGACACGGCTAGGGGTGAAGCCGCTCATGCGCGGCCGGGCTACCTCGCGCCCGAACCCGACAGCTCACCCCGCAGGCGTCGCCGAGGGGTCCACCATGCCGTCTTCCCACCGTGGCCGACACCGTCGACCGCGCCACAGCCACGTCCCGCGCCTGGCCACCACCGCCGGAGTCGTCGGCGTCGGCCTGGCCATGCCGCTGATCACCGCCAGCGGAAGCTCCGCCGCCTCTCTCCGCCACCCCCACCATCACCCCCACGGTCCCACGGCGCCCGCCACCGCCCCGGCGCAGCACCACGACGCCTACGCCCCCGGCAACGCCCCCGGCCGCCGGAGCTCCCCGCGGGCCTTCGCCGCGCCCACCGCTTCGGGCGCACCGACGGCCTCCGCGGCGCCGACCGCAGCGTCCGCCCACGCATCCACCGCGCCGTCCACAGCCTGCCCGGCCCTGCCCTCACACACCCCCCAGCACCCGTCGGCATCGTCGCCGCCGGCCGCATCGGCCCCCGCCCCCACCGCGACGCCGAGGACATGCTGAACGAGCAGCCGCCGAACGACGGCCACCGGAAGAACATCCTGAGCACCTCGTTCACCCACATCGGCACATCGCCGTCCGCCGGGACGCCGACGGTACCGTCTGGATGACCCAGGACTTCTCCAACTGAGTCCAGGCCGTCCGCACACCGTCGGGGCGGCCACAGCACGCGGCCGCCCCGACGAACAGGCGCCTTCTGCGTCGCGAGCCGTGGGCGCGCACGGTGGCCGGTACCGACCGCCGCGCAACGCTGCCGCCGTCGGCGCCGGCCGTATCGCCGCAGCCACGGGCCCGACGTTCGTCTGCCGGGCCGAGGACTCGGTTCAGCCGGCCGAGCAGCTCGCCCGTGGCCGACTCACCGTCCCGCCGGGAGATCCCCCACCCACTGCCGCGACGTTCCGGCGCGCCCGTACGTGAGGTCCACTCGGCCGCACACCCCACCACGACACCCACCCGGCGGCCGTGCGACGCGTGTCCGACCGCTGCCGGCGGGCCGGGTACGAGAACCGTTCTGTGGATTTTGTTATCGGGGTCCGGTCCGTCGGTCTCCTGGGGGTCGGCGTGAACGGCGCGTCGGCGAGGAACGGAGGCGGATCCATGAGTAGTGAGTTCGAGACCGTGGTGATCGATGCGGTGGTGTCCGAGTCGGACGCGCAGGTTCAGAAGGTTGTCGGTCGGGTCGGTGTGCTCCCCTGTGAAGCCGGAGGGGTTGGCCGGGGCGTTGGACACGATGCTGGTCATGCTGCGTGCGCCGAAGGTGTCGTAGCCGTAGCGGATCTGCTGGATGACCCCCGAGCCCCAGGACCCCAACAGCGGCGTCCCCGGATCCTTCCCCGCCGCGTGAAACGCAGCCGGTCCAAGTTCGCCTGCAACGAGACCAAGAACGACAAGCCACTACAAAGAGTAACAACAGCGATCGCTGTCGCACTCTGCCCCAGCCCTTGAGAGCCTGCTCGCGGCCCTATCCTCATCCTCCCGGCATTGACTTTGAAGCACCCCTGGGTGACGTGGTCGGCGGCAGGTCGGCCTGGTTCGTCGTCGCCCCTTCGAGCCGGTGAACCACCGGCCTCCCGACGGTTCAGCGCAACCTTATGCGTTGATTAGCGGCACTTGTACTCACGGATTCCCGCGTCAAAATGACCCTACGATCGGACCAGTCGGTCCTCCTCTGCCCGGGCGGACCTGCTTTCTCCCGCTTTCCCGGATTTCCACGGAAACCAAGAAAGGAAAGGCCGATGTTCCGGTGCCGCTAACCCCATCCAGGCCTGGGCCGGAGGCGACGTCCGGCTCAGCGCGAACATCAGCGAATGGACCGACACTGGCTCAGGGCCGTGCCTCCGGATGGACGGCGGCGAGATGATCGACGCCGACTTCGTCGTCCTGGGGCTGGGTAGCGTGCCACGCACCGAACGGCTGGAGGGCAGCGGACCGGACGTCACCGACGGCGTGCTCTGCGACACCACCTGCCACGCAGTGGATCTGATCGGACGTCAGGTGCCTGACATCGTGGCAGCGGGCGACGTGGCCCGGTGGCCCAACGAGTGGTTCGACTCCACACCCCGACGGGTGGAACACCTGGTCCACGCCGTCGAGATGGGCAACACGCTGCCGGCTCCCCGCTCCGGGGCCCGCAGAGGCCGAGATGTTCACCCCAGTGCAACAACAGCTCACCCTCGCCTCCTCTCCGCCAGTCCGCCCACCGCAACCGTCCTGGCGCTCCTCATGACCCGCCGACTTCGAGAAAGGCTTCCCCATGCCCGAGAGCACGACTACCCAAGCGCAGCAGACTGCACCCACCCGCCGTGCCATGCTCTGCGGAACGGCCGGTATCGGCGGTGCAGCCGCACTGGCCCTGTGCGGTTGTTCATCGTCCGCGTCGACGGGATCCACCGCGATGGGAACCGACGACGCCCCCACTCCCGCCGCCATGGGTTCCTCAGCGTCCGATGACGCCGGCGGCGCTCCCGCGTCAAGCGGTGCGACGGGTCCGTCGATGTCCAGCGGCAGTACCGTCCTCGGCCAGGCGACGGACGTGCCGGTAGGCGGTGGCGTGGTCTTTCCGGCCGCCAAGGTCGTCGTCACCCAGGTGTCCGCGGGACAGTACAAGGCCTTCAGCGCCGTGTGCACCCACAAGGGCTGCACCGTCTCCAGCGTCTCCGGCGGACTCATCAAGTGCCCCTGCCACGGCAGCACCTTCAAGATTGCCGACGGCTCGGTCTCCGAGGGACCTGCCTCCTCCCCGCTGCCCTCGGTCCCGGTCAAGGTCGACAACGGGAAGCTGGTCATCGGCAGCTGACCGTCCCCGTGCACCGGGTCCCAGGCGGCAACGGTCCCGGTGCGGGGGCACGGACGCGGAACGACCAGGTACCCGGCGTGGCCCCACCAAGTGACACTGTTGGGAAATGGGGTCTGAGCTTGCGTCCCGTCGCCGTCAGGCGGCGGGAGGGTCTGTACGGTCTTCGGTGTAACTCCCGATCTTGAGAGAACACCTGATGAGCGACGTGATCGTCTCCGCTGAGGCGGTTGAAGAGGTCTGGCCGGTCGAGCTCGCGCCGGACGTGCTGGACGAGCAGTTGATCGGGCAGTTGGTCGACCGGGCTCGCGCCGGAGGCATCAAGCTGACCGGTCAGGGCGGTCTCCTGCAGCAGCTGACCAAGCGGGTGCTGGAGGCCGCCCTGGAGGGCGAGATCACCGACCACCTCGGCTTACTGACTTCGGCTCGTCAGGGTGACGTTGGGGTGTCGAGGGTCAGGCCGGTGCCGGCTATGAAGCCGTCGAGGGTGTCGGGCCGGTACTGCAG
>NZ_JBSFJV010000201.1:0-5548 GCF_053598235.1 Kitasatospora sp. NPDC001159 | reverse complement strand
ACCGCCGGCGGAACGGCGAGCGAGCCGGACGAGCCCACGGACTGTCAGGACCTGGAGCTCTGTGACTTCTGCGGCAGATGGGAGGCCAGGACCGCATACGGCAGGGGCCTCGACTTCCCCGAGGGCTGGGTGGCCCTGGAAATCAACCGCCGGGGCACCCAGGTGCTCTACCGCACGTACTGCTCCGAGGACCACATGCGTCTGGATCTCGCAGGCCCGCTTCCCGCTGAACCCTTCCGGGATGAGCCGTGGGACAGGGCTCCTCGGACCGTCGGTGACCGTCTGGCCGGCCTCGCGTTGCGTGTGGGACTGTGGCTCGTGGGCGGGTTCCTGTTGCTTGGATGCGTGCTGGCGGTGCGGTTCCTGGTCGGACTGCTGTAGCGAACGCATCAAGAACTGCGTCGCCAGATCAGTGAGATCAGGGCAAGTCTCGGACACCGCCAGTTGAGCGACGATGTGCTTCTTACCCATTGCCTGGCCTTCTGTGCCGCGTTGACCTCGCACCACCAGGGTGAAGACAACGGGATGTTCTCCCAGTTGCTGCGGGAACGCCCGGACCTTGCTGTGACGGTCGCGAATCTTGTTGAGGACCATGGAATGATCGCTTCGATCCTGTCTCGGGCCGACGAAGCCCGCCTGCGCGGCGCGAGATCAAGGATGACCGGGACGAGCTGCTGGCGTTCTACGACTTCCCCGCCCAGCACTGGGTCCACCTGCGGACCACGAACCCGATCGAGTCGACGTCGATGGTGTTCCAGCTCGTCGAGTCCGCCCAGGCTCGCTGGCGTGCGATCACCGGCGCCCATCTGGTGCCTCTCGTCCGTGCGGGAGCCCGCTTTGAGAACGGCGCCCTGGTCGAGCGCCCGGAGGGCGCCGCTGCATGATCACGCGTCACCCGAACCACAACGCTCGACAATTACTCCGCCTCCTCCCCCGATGGCAGCCGCCTGGTGAATTTCCTGCACAATTAGCTAGATTGCCCCCACCTCGTCCGATTCTCACAGGGGAGTGGCAGCCATGAAGCAGCAGCACAAGACCTTCCGCGCGATCGAGGTTGGCGATGGCAGCGACGGGCGGTGGGCCGCCCATGCCCGGGCCCTGTGGCAGGACATGGAGGGATTGCTGACCGCGGAGGGCCGGACTCTGGAGGGCGCGGACCGCGTTCGGGCGCTATTCCGTGCGCACATGCCGGAACTGGTCCCGGTTCTGGACCGCCTGGCCGTCCAACTCGACCGGCCCGAAGGGGAAGCCTTCCTCACCCATGCGGCGTTGCGGCCGTTCTCCCCGGCCTGCACCCAGATCGGCGGGAACGGCACTCTGCTGCGCAACTACGACTTCCCGCCTGATCAGTGCGAGGGCACCATCGTCTCCTCCTGCTTCCTGCGCCCGGTAATCGGGATGCAGGACGTGCTGTGGGGCTTGCTGGACGGGATGAACGACGCCGGCCTCGCGGTCTCGCTCACCTTCGGCGGACGTTCCGTCTACGGACGTGGCTTCGCCATTCTCATAATTGTGCGCTACCTGCTGGAGACGTGCGACACCGTCGATGAGGCGGTCAGCAAGCTGCGATCCCTGCCGGTCGCCGTCCCCCAGAACCTCACCCTGGTCGATTCCGCGAAGGCGGTCACGGTGTTCGTGGGGCCGGACATGTCGCCGACGGTGGCGCCGGATGCCTGCGCCGCCAATCACCAGCACCTGCCGGTGACCGACGAGCAGGAGCGGGCCTTGCGGACGCAGGAGCGGCTGCGCGCCATTCGCGCCGCGAGTGCGGATGTGGCGGCGATGCTGAAGCCGCCGCTGTATCAATCCCTCGACGAGCAGAAGTCGGGAACGCTCTACACAGCCTGCTACCGGCCCGTCGAGGGCCGTGTGACGTACTACTGGCCCGGCGAGTCCTGGCAACAGTCCTTCGGCGACTTCGCACCCGGATCCCGCACTGTGACCCTGGGCCGGGCCGGCTGAGGCGTGACGAGGTCCGGGGCGCCCGGCACCGTCGCGGCCTCCGCTGAACCGCCGCCCGCGTCGCTGCCGGTCGCCGCCTGGGCGCAGGGCGATTGAGCTGATCAAAAGCCGAGGTGCTTCTCCCTGGGCGCGCTCGGCCGCCTGGGACTGCGTGATGCGGCGCACGGCCAAGCGGGAGTCGGGCTCCCGGGTGAGTTCGGCGAGTTCCACTCACTTGGTTACCAATCCACAAGTCTTGACAGTTACTCGTGTGCCTTCGGGGCGGGTGGACGACCGAGGCGGTCAGCCATTTCGAGGAGGCCCTCGGACCCGGCCGCGGTGTCCGCTCGCGGCTGCGGCCGTCGGGCGGGGCGATGATGTCGTGGGGCCGGCGGGGCGCCGGATCGGCGTCGAAGACGCAGGCAAGGGTGGCCCGGCTGCACCGCTGGGACTGCCCCACCCTCGGGACTGTCGACGACCGACTCGCCCAGTTCGAGGAACTTCTCGAAGCGGACACCTTCTTGTTCGCGTCCAGTCCCGTCGTGGTTTTCGGGACGCCGGCTGCCGCGCGGACGGACCGGGTGTCGGTGATCACGAGAACCGGGTCCTCTAATCGGCAGGCCTTCTGTCCCGTACCTGGCAGCGCAGGAGTTCCTGGATCCGCTGGTCGAGACCGTCCTGGCGCCACAGCGTGAAGTAGTAGAACACTGCCGACCAGGCCGGCAGGTCATGGGGCAGGTAGCGCCACTGACAGCCCGTCCGGTTCTGGTAGAAGATCGCATTCACGACCTCCCGCAGATCACAGGACCCCGGATCCCCGGTAGCCGACCGCGCCACCCTGTCCTGCTTCCAGGCCGTGATCATCGGCTCGATCAACGCCCACTGCCCATCCGATAAGTCGCTCGGATACGCCCGTCTGTCCATGAGCCGCAGAACATCACCCGAGCGCCGGCTGGCACGCCAGTACGGCCGACGTTCACACGAACGAGCGATCACGAACCGAGAGAAAAGGGACTTAACGTCCTCTGAACAGCTCCAGGCCCGTGCGGACGCGAAGGGGCTGATCACCTGGGACATCTCGGTGGCCTCCACGGTCACCCGCGCCCACCAGCACGCGGCTGGCGCCCGCAAGAGGATCTGCAGGTCGAACCGCCACTTCACCGAGCCCGATGGCCACGGGCTCGAACGCTCACGCGGCGGACTGACCACCAAGACATCTCATGTCGTTGGCGGGTCAAGTTGAGCCGCCGGCGATTGGGGGCTGGGCCTCAGCGGCTCGCCGCGCGGTTGCAGAAGGCGGTAGCGTCCTCGGCATGCTGGACGGTCCTGATGTAGCGGTGGCTCTGCGAAGCGGGGTGCGTACCCGCTCCGATGCGTGGGAGTTCGTGCGCTGGTTCGCCGACGCCTGGATGGGCCGTCCGGTGGAGCCGGAGGACGGCTTCACCGCAGAAGAGTTGGCGGTCGTGGAGACCGATCTGGGATTCGAGCTGCCGGCCGCCTTGAGTGAGGGCTATGCGCTCTTCGGCCGTCGGGACGACATGACCCGGCAGCAGGACCCTCTGGTCAAGCCATCCGGCCTCTATGTCGATGACGCCCTGGGCGGCGTCCTCGTCTACCGGCGTGAAAACCAGGACTGCGCCTCCTGGGGAATCCCGCTGGCTCAGATCGAGCAGGACGATCCCCCCGTGGTGGTGGAATCGCATCAGGGGTGGATTCCCTTTCTCGACCGAATGTCCCTGGCATGGGTGGAGCTGGTGCTGAGCGAGTCGCTCTTCGGGGCGGACAACCTCTATGACGCCTGCGAGCTGCCCGACACACTGATGCCGGATCTTCACGCCCGCTATGCCCGGGTCGGCCTGCCCGACCATCCGATGTGGGCGAGCGAGGACGACTCGCCGGTCCGCTGGTACGCGGCTGCCGGCCGGTTGGTTCGCCGGGACGGCCTTCAGGACCAGTCGTGGATTCATGCGCGTGGGCGCACGATTTCCGATCTTGAGACCGTCCGTGAAGAGCTCCCGGGCCCCTGGGTCGGCTGAAGGCACGCCGCTACCGGCGTAGGCATGTTCGTTGTGGGGATCGAGCAGACGAGCGCGCGGGAGTGCGCGAAGGCCAGTGCGGGATCGTAGAGGGTGCGGGTTTTCAGGCAGTGGTAGAGGCAGCCGAGGAGCTTGTTGAACACGTTCCGCAGTGCGGCGGTGTGCCGTTCGCCGCTGGCGCGTCGGCCGTCGTAGTGCCCGCGCGGTTCGTGTGAGCGCAGGGCGGCGAAGGCCCACATGTAGCCGGCTGAGGCCAGGCGTTGGTTCTTGACGGCCCTGGCGACCACGACGCGGCTGCGGCCGGAGGCACGGGTCACCGGGGCGGCGCCGGCGTATGCCTTCAATGCCCGGGCGTCGGCGAACCGGTCCCGGTCGTCGCCGATCTCGGCAAGGACCCGGGCTCCGGACGTCACGGACAGTCCGGGGAAGCTGGTGATGATCTCCGAGTCCGGGTGGGTGAGGAACGCTTCCTCGGCAGCCGTCGCGAGGTCGTCGACGCTCCGGCAGGTGGCGTCGAGCTGCTGGATGAGGGCCTGGGCCTGCCTGCCCATGGCCTGTTCGACCTTCGGCAGGTGGTGCAGGCAGTCCCTGCGGAAGATCTCGCGGAGCCGTTCGACCTCGGCGTCGATCCCGCGGCGGAGCCGTCCGGCGCGGTTGAGCAGTGCACGTAGCTGGCTGCGGGTGAGCCGGGCGGCTGCAGCAGGGGTGGGTGCCGCGGCCAGGACCGCCCGGGCGTGGCTGGAGGCGAGGCCCAGCGTGCCGGCACCGTGGAAGGCCTGGAGGGCGGCGGGGAAGTACTCGCGCAGGTGGGAGCGGAGTCTGTTGACCATCTGGGTCTTGTCCCAGACCGCGTCCTGGTGGGCTCGGGCCAGGACCGCGACGGCTTGGACGAGCTCGCTGTCGGCGGGCAGCGGCCGGTGGGCGGCCATGTCCGTGCGGAGGATGTTGGCCAGGACACGAGCATCGGCGGCATCCGACTTGGCCCGGGCGACGCTGCTGCGGTCGCGGTAGCGCGCGGCGGCCAGTGGGTATGACCGGCGCCGCCGTACGGCGGCAACGGCCAGGAACGGATGTGTCACCTTCGCGCGTTGGGCTGGCACGATGATGATGGCGGGTCTGCTCTTCATGGCCGTGCTGGTGATCGTGCCTTTCGCACTGGCCTCAATCCGGCATCTCGTCGTGCGATCCGGCCGTCCAGGATGGTTATGCCGCCGCCTGGCCACTCGAGCGCGAAGCAGCGGGCTCGGCCTTGGCACCACCGCGACCGAGGAGTTGCATGCCTTCTTCAATGCCAACAAGCGCGTGCAAATCGAGCAGCGGCGGACCCAACTGGTCATGCGGGACGACGATCACGCCGGCGCCCCGCCTCGCGTAGGTATCGACTTGAACGGCGGCACCGCAGTTGTTCAACTGCAGAGGTAGCCGCATCGCACCATTCGCGATCCCCTCGCTGCAAGATCCACTTCTGAAACAGACCCTAGTACTGCAACCGCAGTTATGGGGTGTGGCCTCGGCGTTTGTAGTGGCTGCGGCGGGCGCGGGTCTGGCTGCGCCGTCGCCAGTATGACCAG
>NZ_JBSFJV010000200.1:0-5654 GCF_053598235.1 Kitasatospora sp. NPDC001159 | reverse complement strand
GACACGACGCGCCAATACTGCCCGCACACCCCTCCGCGTCATGCCTGACCAGCGGGAATCACACGATCACGCCCGGATTGATAACGGCTTCTGAGCACAAAATCCCGGCCTGCGCATGCTCTCAGGCAGCGGCGGCCGGCAACCGGTGAATCCCACACCCGTGACCGCCGTGAGACATCCCTTACGAACACATCGACCGGAGGCCGACCATGACCGTCTCGACCACGACCGGGAAGCACACCACCCACCGCAAGAAGGAGCGCCGACAGCGCCTGTCCCGCCACCTGTCACGAACCGCGGTGAACGGCCTGATCCGTGGAGCCGCCACCGCCCTGGGCACCGCCCTGATCGGCTGGCTCACCACCTGGACCCGCGAACACCTGTGAACACGCAGAACCACCCGGTGAGCCTCCCCCGGTGGGTGGGAGGCTCACCGGCCCACACCGAGCGCGCCCTGGCACAGGCGCAGACCCGGCTGCCCGCCGACCGCGTACCGGCCGCGACACAGGACGCGCTCGAACAGCTCGACGGAGGCTTCGGCGAGGTCGTCTGCGGCGGTGCAGGCGGTCTCGAACTTGCCCAGCAGGGCCAGGGTCTGGCGGCCCATCGCGGTCTCGACCAGCGGGAGCTGGCGCATTTTCGGGACGCGGAGGGCGGCGTGCAGGCGCTCGACCTCGGCTTCGATGCCGCGCTGGCGGCCGGCGCGCTTGAGCACGGCCTTGAGCTGGGTGCGGGTGAGGCTGGCGGCTTGGCCGGGGGTGGGTGCGGTGGCCAGCAGGGTACGGGCCAGCGGCGCGGTGAGGCCGCCGGTGATCGGCTGGACGGCGGCGAGGTAGCCGGGGAAGTACTCGCGCAGGTGGGAGCGGAGCTTGTTGCCGGCCTGGGTGCGGTCCCAGACGGCGTCCTGCTGGGCGCGGGCAAGGACGGCGACGGCCTGGGCGAGTTCGCTGTCGGCCGGCAGCTGCCGGTGGGCGTCGGCGTCGGTACGCAGGATGTTCGCCAGCGCACCATCGCGTCGAGGTGGTCGGACTTCTTGCGCGAGACGCCCACCCCGGCCGGCCCCACGGGCGGTTCGCCAACGACGTGCAGCCGTGTCGTCCAACGCCGAGCTCGAATTCCGGTTCATTGCCGGCCCTCGCTCGAAAGGTGGGTAACCGTGTCCGTGTACGGCTCGAACGGCCGGGCCCGGCCCGACGCGGTGCAGCGTCGGGCCAGGTGGCGGGGTGGTCCGGTCAGGCCGGGCAGTTGCCCAGGACGACCTTGCCGCCCGACTGCGAGGCGGTCGCCGGATCCACCATCAGGCACAGGTTCGTCCACTTGTTGATGAACCTGTAGGCCGCCTGGTTGGCGAGATTGGTGGGCATGATGTTCCACATCTGGTTGTCGGAGATCCAGCGGGTCTCACAGGGCCACCAGAACAGTTCCATCCCGGCCGACGGCGGAGTCCCGTTGTTCCACGGGACGGTCAGGCACTGGCCGTTGGCGGCCTTGATCCAGTAGTAGCCCAGGCTGTCGAAGGTGGACGGATAGGCGGCCTGCCACTGCTGGCTGTTGGGCGGGTTGCTCTGGCAGGCCCGCTGCTGCACCACACCGCCCTGCCCGGAGCTGTCGAACTGGGGCCCGCGGGTCATGCACCGGCCGTACTTACTGTCCACGTAGGTCTTGTCAGGCTTGACCAGCCAGATCGCCGGGCTGGTGCCCCGGGCGTCGTAGTAGGCGTTGCGGGCGATGATGTTGTGCACCAGCGCCCAGCCGGGGTAGTCCATCATGACGATGCCCAGCCGGCGGTTGGCGGTGTCGTTGTTGAGGTAGTTCATCAGCCGCACGTTGACGCCGTCGACCCAGACCAGGTCCTTGCCGCGCAGGACGCTGTAGCCCCCCGCGTACTCGGAGGGGACGAGGTTGAACGGTGCCCGGGACGCGGAGGTGTAGGTCACGAAGGTCTGGTTGGCGGGGGCCGAGCCGGCCGCGGCGAGGTTCTTGCTGACCAGGCTCCACTTGGCCGGGGCGTCGGTGGCGTTCCAGGTGTCCTCGGTGTGGTCCGAGAAGCCGTTGAGGCCGTAGGAGCCTCCGTTGTCGGCGTTGAAGACGGACAGCACGATCTTGCCGCGGGCCTGGCCCAGCGTCGGCGGGTCGCTGCGCTTGCCGTTGTTGTAGAACAGCCCCGCGTACTGCCTCGCGTAGGCGTCGAAGAGGGCCGTGTGGCTCGCCGTCGGGTGGTCGTCCGTGCAGCTGAAGGTGGAGCCGTCACACTCGGCCCGCAGGCGCATCAGGAGGGTCTCGCCCTTGTGGGCCGAGAGGAAGGCCTTCGCCTTGGTCAGGACGTCGTCGAAGTTGGCGTTCTGGTAGAAGGGGCCGTGGTGGATCACGAACTTGTCGTTGATGATGCGGACCCGGATATCGACCGCGCGGATCCCACGGTCCAACTGCGCGGACAGCGTCGCCGCGCTGTCGCCGAAGTCCTGCTGCGTCTGGGCGCTGGAACCCCCGTGCACGGCCAGCGTCTCGTGGGTGCCGGGAATGGACATCGCCGTCAGCGGCGTGGTCGCCCCCACCTTGCCCATCCAGTCCTGCTGGTCGGCCGAACCGAGGTTCTGGAAGGCGTCGCGGTTGTCCGTCCCCTCGGCCAGGGCGGCGTGCGGTACGGCCAACGGGGCCACGGCCAGGGCGAGGGTGGCGACGGCGGTCACCATCGCTGTCCGGGTCAGGCGGCGCAGGCGGGGCAGGCGCCGCAGGGCGGCGCAGGCCGGGCGGGCGGATGTGGCGGAGGTGTGGGGCATGGCCACCTTTCGGGGGAGGGGAAGGCCGCAGGCACGGCCGAGGCCGGGCGCGTAGCTCTGTTCACGAGAACGGGCAGCACTTCGACGTCGGTTCAGGAGGCGGTAAGCGGTCGCGGCTAGGCAGGTTCTGACGGCGGCCAGGCCCTCAACGGCCTCCAGGAGGAGCGGGCCAGCGTGGGGCTGCTCGATGAGGGCCTGGGCGTGGTAGAGCGCGTTCTCCAGGACGGCGGCCGGGGCGCGGATGTGGCGCAGCGCGGCGAAGGCGTCGGCGGGCCGCGGGGCAGGCTGTGGGGCGTCCGGGGTGAGCCGGTGGGGCCGGGACGGCGGCGAGGTGGCTCCAGGGCGGCTACTGGCGGCCCTGGGGGCGCTGCTGGGGGCCGAGGGCACGAGCCACGCCCGGGGCCGGAGGGTCGCCGGGCGGACGACGGGTTGCTCACAGTTCGTTCGACGAATCCGGGTGCGGCCCGGTGGCCGCCGACCCGGGCGGTGCGGCCGGCACCGCCGGACGCCCACACAACCCAACAGCCCCGCAGGGGAGAAACCACCGCCGTCCAACCGCACAACCACAGACCCAACCCATCCCACCAAGACCAGGAGAAAGGAGCAGACAGAGGGGGATGTCGCATTTTCCGGCAGCCAGAAAACCGTCTCTGAGCTGCGGAAACGCTCGGCAACGGGCGAAGGCGGCGGGGTACCTACGGTGGTACCTGCGGTGGTGCCTAATTCGTTGATAACCGGTCGGTGGGAGCCAGGGGTTGCCACCGGTCCGTTCGAGCGCCGGGGCTTAAGGCCTGGAATCACCCGGGCCGTTGAGGTCTCCCGGTAGAGCGGCACACGGCCCTGGCGCTCGTGGTGGTGGCGGCCGTGTGGGCGCCGGACGGACGCCTTGGTGGTACCTGGCTGGAATGCCTCCACGTAGCGCGAGCGCCTTCCGGCGTCCTCCCGGCCGCCACCACTGTCAACACCCAGATCTTGATCACTCGTTGGTGTTGGTGGTGCGAGCCCGCCGCGCGGTGACCCCTCGAATTGCCCGAGCCGCCGAGCTCCCGCGACAGACCGGGGCCCGTGGGGTGCGCTGGTGCCACGAACGGCTAGTGAGGTGGCGGACCGGCCCTGATGCCGAGTCCTGGAATTAGGTCGCTGCGTGGCCCGCATGTGCTCGTGACCAGCGCAAACATCCGTGTCCCTGGGGAGGGAACAACTTGATCTACTGCGGTATCGACTGGGCCGAACGAACGCACGACGTCGCCCTGGTCGACGACAGCGGCCAGCTCCTGGCCAAGCGGCACATCACCGACGACGCAGCCGGCTACAAGCTGCTGCTGGACCTGCTCGCCGAGTACGGAGACACCGAGGACAACCCGATCCCGGTCGCGATCGAGACCTCGCGCGGCCTGCTGGTTACGGTGCTGCGGACCGGGCAGCGACAGGTCTTTGCGATCAACCCGATGGCCGCCGCCCGCTACCGCGACCGGCATGCAGTCTCCCGCAAGAAGTCCGACCCCGGCGACGCCCTGGTCCTGGCGAACATCCTGCGCACCGACATGCACGCCCACCGGCCCCTGCCCGACGACAGCGACCTGGCCCGCGCCATCGCCGTCCTCGCCCGCGCCCAGCAGGACGCCACCTGGAACCGGCAGCAGATGGCCAACCAGCTCCGCTCCCTGCTGCGCGAGTACTACCCCGCTGCCCTGGAGGCGTTCGCCAAGTGGGAGAACGGCCTGTGCCGGCCAGCAGACGGCCCAGACGGCCAGTGGTGGTCATCGCATCGGTCCTTTCGCTGCGGCACCGGGCTCAGGAACACGACGGTGGGCAATCCGCGCTGTCACCGCTGGTGTCCTGGCCAGCGTCGGTGCCCGGTGCTGTGGTCGGCTGGAGGGGAATCGGTCGGGCCCAGGAAGCGGGAGGCTCCCTGGGCGGGATCAGATCCGGCAGCGCCCGCTCCGCCAGGTCCCGCTCACCGGTACGGGCGAGCTGCTGGGCGGCCTCGGCGCTGGTCAGTGCCGCCAGCGGCTGCGGCCGCTCCGGTGCGGTGACCGCGCCGAAGCGGTCGCGGCGCAGGCGTTCGGCGACCCTCCAGTCCGCCCGGAGGGCTCGCGCGGCAGCGTCGCGGGCGGCGCGCAGGGCCTTGCGCTGTTCCTCGCTGGCCTGGTCGGCCAGGTACGCCGAACCGAGGTGCCGGGCGGGATCGGTGGCGTCGAAGACCTCGATCTGCAGGTCGTTGTGGGGCAGGTGCCGGATTCGCACCTTGGTGCCCGCGCGGCCGACCATCCACGGGGCCACGTACGCGCGGCGGCGCCATGTGAGGCCGCTGGTGGTGATGCTCCGGGTGCGGCCGTCGTCCTCCAGAGCGAAGTGCACCAGGTGCTCGGGCGGGACGTCCTCGACCGGTGTCGGGTCCTGCTCCCATGCCATCTGTGGAGTGAGCGCACCGCCCAGCCCTGCCGGACGGTGCTCGGTGTTCCACCAGCCCACCCAGTCCAGCAGGATCTGAACGAACGCCGCGAACGACAGCAGTTCCTCCCCCACCGCCGAGTCCTTGGCGCCGACAGGGCGGGGGCGGCGGGTGTAGCCGGGCAGTGAGACCAGCAGCATCTCCTCGACGGCGTCGTTCAGCTGCTCGATCGTGCCCTTCAGGTGCGGGGTGTAGGCGGGCAGGTCCTGGACCGGGACCGCGAACGCGCCCAGCGCCTGGGTGACTGTGGCGCACAGGAACTCCTTGCCACGGTCGACGCGTACCAGTGACGGCAGGCCACCGAACCAGAACGGTTCCTGGCGGCTGATTGAGACTCCCCCGGGATGCGGGAGAAGCTGACAGCGGTTCAGATGGGGAGCATGGAAGGAAGCCCCACGATGGCCGCACCGATGAAGTAC
>NZ_JBSFJV010000199.1:0-5737 GCF_053598235.1 Kitasatospora sp. NPDC001159 | reverse complement strand
CACACCGCCCTCCACCTTCTACCGGCGCCGCGCCCGCCGGCAGCACCCCACCCGTCACGAGAGGGAGGACGCGGTCCTGACCGAGAAGATCAAGGTCGAGGCGTCTTCGGCGAAGGTGGTGTCGCGTACGAAGTGCAGCCGGTTCTCGATGGTCCATTGCGACCTGGCGAGCTGGCCAAGTCGCTGGGGCGAGGCCTGTTGCGAGCTCAGGTCGGTGTTCACATAGGCGGTCTGGCGGCTGACCGTGCCGGTCTTGAGGTCGGTGCGATAGCGCAGCATGCGCACGGCCTGGACTGCGTAGGGGAAGTCCAGGCCGAGGTCGGTGACGGTGAGGGCTCTGGTCACGCGGGTCTCTCGGCGGCCGTGGCCCATCTCGCGGTCGTAGCAGCGCGCGGTAACGTCCTTCCACGGCAATGACCTGAGCTGGCGGTGCAATTCGGGCTGGTTGGCCTTGACCATGAGCAGGTAGTGCGCCTTCTTCTCCTCCACCAGGAAGCGCACATGGCCGCGCTGGGTGTGCAGGGCATCGGCCGTGACCGTGACCCCGGTCAGGTTGTAGGGCTCCAGCAGCGCGGCGAAGCAGGTGATCTCGTTGGTCTTGTCGGGCACCCGCAGCTGGGTGACGGTTCGGCCGTCGCCGGTCATCGCGGCCAACAGGTGAGCGGCGGGCGAGGTGCCGTGCCGGGAGCCCCGAGTGGCTTTCCCGTCCACCGCGATCGAGTCCGAGCCGACCGGATCGGCACCGGTCAGGTCGGCGAGGCCGCCAGGGCAGACCAAGCCGATGACCCGCCGGATCGTGGCGGCGCTCGGTGCGACGCGAACGCCCAGCGCGCCTTCGACCCTGGAGCCCAGCCGAGCCAGGGTGTGCTGCGGAGCGTTCGCGGACCACTGACCGATGGCAGCGTACGATCGCGCGCCGGCGACCACCGCTGAGGCGGCGATCAGCAGCACTGCCACGAACGGGTGACGTACCCCTCGGCGCCGACGCGGATCGGGCAGCAACCGCAGCCGCTCCACCAGCGACAACCCCGCCACGCCGTCCACAGGAGGCGACTTGATCAGGCAGACGGTGGCAGACTGGCGGCACATCGAAGCTCCGGCGGTACGAGGCGACTTGGCAAAGGTCACCCCCGTTCAACCGGAGCTTCGTTGCGTTCGTGACGGCCGAGCCCAGACCCCCTGCATCGCCGTGACCAGCGGACTCACGTGCTCATCGGGGACTTTGCAACGGCCCTGGGATGCCACGGCGTCGGAACTACGCAGAGCTGCTCGGGGTCTCATCGCGGCTTCCCGAGTGGAGGCTCTACGACGGCGGGGCGCACTGGGCGCTGTCGTTTCTCATGAACCTCGAACACGACGCACCGCCGACACCGACGCCTCCCAAACTCGTGAACAGGTGCTGTCGGTTCTCGGGTCCTGGTCCAACTTCTGTGAATGGTGACGCTGCGTCACTACCTGCGACTTGACGGTAGGCGGTGTGAATTGTCAGTAGTGAGTGTCATGATCGGATCTGTGGAACGTTACACAGCCGATCAGATCCAGGTGCTTACCTTCGAAGAGCACGTGCGGTCGCCTGGCTGATGGCAGCGATGGCGCTGACCTGCTGATCTGTGAGCGTTGAAGTGTGTGTGGTGGGTTCCGCAGACCCGAAGCCGGTCCCACGAGCGGGGCCGCCTCAGCAGTCCCACGGGCTGGTCACCCGCACCCGGACCGGGCAGCACGCCCCGCCCGGACCTGGCCCCAGCCCTCAGGAACGCCGCCCCTGCCCCTTCGTTCGTGCCTCGTGGCATCCACTGCCCGGACCGTACGCGCCCGTACTGACAACCGCCGCTGCCGCCGCCCGCATCACCGCCACCGTCAGCGGGGGCTCAGATCGGCGGCGAACACCGAGGGAGTCAGCACCAGTCCGGTGCTGCCGGGGATCCGGCCCTGGAAGCGGCTGACCAGGCTCAGTCAAACACCATGGGCCGCGCCGCCGAGATGACCGGTACCACCCCCGGCTTCCTGCGAGCCCTCGGCGAACACCGCCTCATCACCCCACTACGCTCCGAAGGCGGCCACCGCCGCTACTCCCGCTACCAACTGCGCATCGCCATGCGCGCCCGCGACCTCGTCGACCAGGGCACCCCATCGAGGCCGCCTGCCGCATCGTCATCCTCGAAGACCAACTCGAGGAAGCCCTGCGCCTCAACGAACAACTCCGCCGCTCCCGGCACGACCAGGAGCCCACCGCGGACACCTGACCGGACCGGCGACCTGGCCTACAGCCGCGGGCGGGGCCTATGGACAGATTCTGCAGGCTCCGTCGCGCCCTCCGTGTCCATGGACAGGCCCGGGCCAGCTTCCGCAGGGTGAACCCGCCGCCGAGCGCCTCCTCGGCCCGCCCGCGCGGTACGAGCTGCACGGCATCGCCGAAGCAGGCGTGCAGTGAGGCGAGCAGGCGGGCGGTGGCGGCCGGAGCGATGCCTTGCAGGGAGAGCGCCAGCCTGGCTATCGGGGTTGAGTACGATCTCGGGTAAGCACCGTAGCTCGGCCTTGCTTCATCCCGCGCGGTACTCACAGGGCGGTGCTGCGCCCGCCGGTGCCCGCCTGATCCGTGCTGTGCCCGAGGACGGCGGTGCTGACTGCGCGGTGCCAGCCGTTCAGCATGCGTGCCTGCTCGGCAGCCCGCTCGGCAAGGCGGTCCAGCTCCACCTGGTCCAGGCGCGGATCGGTGTCGGCGATCGCGCGCAACGCCCGCCACAGCGCGGTCTTGCCCTCGACGCCGGCGCGCAGCGTTTCCAGTTCGATCAGGTCACTGAGCGGGGCGCGGCGCACGACGGTCCCGTTGGGCTTGAGGCGGCCGAGGCGTTCACCGGCGAGGCCGAGCCAGGTCCGGTAGTGCCGGACGGGCACGCCGAGTCGGTTCATGATCCGGACGAGGTCGTCGCGGTCCTGTTCGATGTCACGGGCCAGGCGCTGCAGGTCCGTCGCGCGGCTGCTGCCCGGGTGGGTGCGGGCCATGCGGGCGGCGAGCGCGGCGCCGCCGAACGCGCCGGTCAGGTGGTCGTTCAGGTAGATGTGCAGCGGCTCGGCCAGTGTGTGGGGAGACATCGCGGCTCCTCCCGGCGCGGCCGGTCACTAAGGTCGCCGAAGGGGTGGGCGCAGCGACCTCGTGCCGGTCACGGAAGCGGAATGGTCTGGCCATTTCATCGTGCCGCGCCATGCGGCCGGGCGCTCGCCGCCGGACGGGGCATCCGGGGCGGCCACGATACCTCGGGCTCTTCACGAGACCGGGCCCTTGGCGAGGCGCACCCATGGACCGGTCCTTGCGGCACAACCGGCGAACGGGGCACCGCCCGGTCACCGGAAGGATCGGTGTTCTACCTGGCGTCGGGGTGGGGGATCAGGTCGCAGAACGTGACGTTCCGGGCGTCGATTTCGATGGTGCTGATCCACGCGCTCAGGCAGCGGTGGAGCGCCTCGCGCAGCGGCGCCGAGGAGTCGAGGTCGATTTCGCCCGCCACACGGATGGTGGCGCGCCGGGCGGCCAGGGAACGCAGAACGGTGACGCGGAGGGTCGGAGCGGGGGTGATGGGAATGACACGACTCCAGGTGTCAGGACAGTCTGCGGGTTTCGATACGCCCGGGGACGGGCCAGTGGACATTGCGTACCCAGCCGAGTCGCTCCAGCAGACGGATGGCGGCGGCGGTGGGGTCGATCTGCCCGCGGTCGACGCCGTGTCGGGCGCAGGTTGGGTCGGCGTGGTGGAGGTTGTGCCAGCTCTCTCCGAAGGAGAGCAGGGCGAGCGGCCACAGGTTGGTGGCCCGGTCGTGCCTGCGAGTGCGGAAGGGCCGCCGGCCGATCATGTGGCACAGCGAGTTGACGCTCCACGTCACGTGCTGCAGCAGGGCGACCCGGACAAGCCCTGCCCACACGAGCGCGGTGAGTGCGCCGCGCCAACTCCCGCTGATGGCCCAGCCGAGCCCGAGGGGAAGCGCGAGGGAGAGTACGCACAGGGCGGGGAACGCCCTGGAGACGGCTCGCAGGTCCGGGTCGGCGAGGAGGTCGGGTGCGTAGCGGGCCGGCGGCGTGGCGTCGGCGGTGAACAGCCAGCCGACGTGGGCGTGGACGAGACCGCGCAGTTCGCCGGCAAGGCTGGTGCCGAACCGGAAGGGGGAGTGCGGGTCGCCGGGGCGGTCGGTGAAGGCGTGGTGGCGGCGGTGGGTGGCGACCCAGCCGATCACGGCGCCCTGGAAGCTCATCGATCCGGCGATCGCCATGGCGATCTTCACCGGGCGGTTGGGTGTGAAGCTTCCGTGGGTGAGGCCGCGGTGGAAGCCGAGTGTTACGCCGAGACCGGTGAGGCAGTAGAACGCGGCGGCGAGGATCAGGTCGGTGGGGCCGACGAGACTGCCCCACAGCCATCCGACGGCGATCGCGAGCGCGATGAACGGGAACGCCACCACGACGGCGGTGGCGGCCAGTTGCCATCGGGGGACGCGGTGCCGGTCGGCGGGGTCGACACGAGGGAAGGGCGAGACCCCGTCGTACAGCGCGGGGACGCCCCGTTTGCGGGCCGTACCAGGGTGGGTTTCTGGGGGTGACGCCGTGCGGCGATCCTTGAGGGCCATCCCGACTCCTTCGTCTGCGATACGGCGCAGCCGGGTCTGGGGCGGCAGATCCGACCCGACCGACTCTCGGGCCCAGCGGGCCATGCGGTCGTGGTCTCACACGGCAATTACCCATTTTCGGGCGTCGCACACAGACTCACACGGGGAGGTGCGGCAGCGCCGGGCCTACCCCCGGAGGCAGAGTTCCGGGGGCGGTGCTGAGGACGGATGTCAGCTCGCTGCCGGGAATCGCTCCCAGACGGGTGCCGAGCAGGTCCACGAGAGCGGGGACGGCTTCGGTGTTCTCGGTGGCGGGATCGTGGAGAGGGCCGCCGACGCGCTCCTGGGGTGACGCGCAGGCGGGCCGCCCCGCTCTGCTGCCCGTCATATGTGCCGTTGGCGACGACGCGCCCACGGTGGGTGGCTGCCAACGGCGGGACGGGGGCGCTGCCACACGCCGAACCGCTGCCCTGCCACGGCCGGTCCGGAGGGATCGGAACTGAGCGCCCCGACGGCACGGTCGGAACCCGCTGTGCGGACTCGCGATCGTGCCGCCGGGCCTGGGATGGCCTTGGGTGTGTCTCAGTAGTAGTGGCGGCGGCCGCCGACCTGGTGGCCGACGGCGCCCAGGATCCAGAGGATCAGGCCGATGACGACCAGGACGATGCCGATGGTCCACAGGATGGAAATGCTGGTGAGGAATCCGATGACGAGGAGGATGACTCCCAGGATGATCACGATGACCTCCGTTGTGCGTTCCCCCCTGCCGATGTGAGTTCTCCGTCGCTGCGGAGGTGATGCTCGCCTTTCCTGTGTTCCGCCGGTGTCTCTGAGGAATTGCGTGCGGTGCCGTTCCGGTCCCGCCCGCCGGAGCTCGCTCCCCCGTGCCCGGTGTCGGCGGTGGTCAGGGTGTGGGGTGAGGGTGGTGGTGAGGCCGGTGAGGAGGATGGCGAGGCCGCGTTCGAGTTCGGCGGCGCCGTCGTAGGTGGCCAGGGCGGTGATGAGGCCGATTCGAGGACCGGTCCAGGGCCCGGACTCAATTATTTCCTGTCGTGGCACATGGCATCGCGGTCAGGGGTGGAGGGCGTGGTCGGGGTGTGGAGGTCGTCGATGGTGATGTCGACGCGTGTGACGGCGAGGCCCA
>NZ_JBSFJV010000198.1:0-5737 GCF_053598235.1 Kitasatospora sp. NPDC001159 | reverse complement strand
TGGAGCAGCTCGGTAGCTCGCTGGGCTCATAACCCAGAGGTCGCAGGTTCAAATCCTGTCCCCGCTACTCAGTAGCCGAAGGGCCCGGAGGATTCTTCCTCCGGGCCCTTCGCGTTTTCGGGCGCGGGCGTTTCCGTCCGGAAGCGGTGGGAACCGCTCCGGTACTATCGACCGTCGCCAACGGGGACGGCACTGGGGTTTGTGGGGTGGAAGTGTCGGGAAATCGACAAAGCGCCGAAGCAATTTCGTCGGCTTCGGGTCGGCCCCGCCCGAATTCGGCCGGGGTAGGTGTACGCGGGTAGCGGGTGATGCGACGATGGGACACTTGGGAGACGGTGCACGGTTGCTGACCGGCCGTCGGGTCCGGCACCTCTCCCGCGAGTCCCTCCGGCCGCGGGCCGGGGCACGATGCCGCGACACTCTGGGGGAGCGGGAGTCGGCATGAGGCTGATCGGCAAGTCAGGCACCAAGTCCGGTGCGGCAGTCGAGGCGGACACCGACGCCTGGGCGGAGAGCACCGAGACCCCCGACAGCCGCCCCGGAGCCCTGCCTGCCCAGCGCACCAGCGGCCTGTCGGAGCGCCCCCAGGCCGGCGGCTTCGGGCCGGACAGCCTCGTCCACGTGCCCACCCGTCAGTTCTCCGCCGCCGTCGGCCCGTACGGCGCCGCGGCCGACGAGGACGTGCCCCCGGGGGCCGCCCTGGACCCCTCCGGCCTGGACCCGACCAGCTTCGAGACCGCGTTGGCCGCCCGCGAGTCCGCCGCCCTGGAGGCCCGCCACCGGCAGGCCGCCGACGGCGGAGACGCGGACGCGGCCTCCCGGCTCGGCACCCTGCTGCTGCGCCGCGGCGACCTGGAGGACGCCGAGCCCTACCTGCGCGCCGCCGCGGCCGCCGGGGTGCGCGCCGCCGCCAACAACCTCGGCGTGCTGCTGCACCAGCAGGGCCACCGCGCCGAGGCCGGCCAGTGGTGGCGCCACGCCGCCGTGGCCGGCAGCGCCCCGGCCGCGCACGCGCTCGGGCTCCAGCTGCGCGACCAGGGCGAGGAGGAGGCCGCCGAGTACTGGCTGCACTTCGCCGCCGACCACGGCCACCCGCTCGGCGCCTACGCGCTGGGCGACCTGATGGAGCACCGGCGCGACGTGCGGGCCGAGCGCTGGTTCAAGGTCTCCGCCGACGCCGGGCACCGCGAGGCCGCCTACCGGCTGGCCCGGATGCGCGAGGCCGCCGGGGACAAGGAGACCGCCGAGGCCTGGTACCGCACCGCCGCCGCCCGCAGCCACGCCCGCGCCGCGCTGCGCCTGGGCGTGCTGCTGGAGGAGCGCTCCCGCACCGACCAGTCGCTGCTGGACGAGGCGGCCCGCTGGTACCGGCAGTCCGCCCAGAACGGCGAGCCGCGCGCCGCCTGCGCGCTCGGCTTCCTGCTGCGCGACTCCGGGGAGGTCACCGCCGCCGCCGAGTGGTGGCGGGAGGCCGCCGAGGCCGGCGACGGCAACGCCGCCAACGCGCTCGGCGCCCTGCATGCGAGCCGCGGCGAGGCCAAGGAGGCCGAGCACTGGTACCGCACCGCCCTCGACGCGGGCGACCAGAACGGCGCCTTCAACCTCGGCCTGCTCTGCGCCGGCACCGGCCGCGAGCAGCAGGCCGAGCAGTGGTACCGCCGGGCCGCGTACGCCGGGCACCGGGAGGCCTGCAACGCGCTGGCCGTGGTGCTGCTGCAGCGCGGCGACGAGTCCGGCGCCGCGCCCTGGTTCTCCAAGGCCGCCGAGGCCGGCAGCGTCGACGGAGCCTTCAACCTCGGCGTGCTGCACGCCGGGCGCGGCGAGCACCGCCAGGCCCAGGAGTGGTACGCGCGGGCCGCCGCCGAGGGCCACGGCGAGGCGGCGCTGCAGCTGGCCGTCGCCCAGGAGCAGCGCGGCAACCTGGCCGGCGCGCTGGAGCGCTACCGGCAGGCGGCGGCCGGCGGCTCCGCCGAGGGCGCGTTCCGGCTGGCCTCGGTGCTGGACCGGCGCGGGGACGCCGACGCCGAGGCCGAGCACTGGTACGCGGTGGCGGCCGACGCCGGGCACCGGCGGGCGCAGGTGCGGATGGGCGTGCGGGCGGCCGAGCGCGGGGCGCTGGAGATCGCCGAGAGCTGGTACCGGCGGGCCGCCGAGGCGGGCAGCCGCAGCGCCGCGTTCAACCTGGGGCTGCTGCTGGCGCGGCAGGACAGCGAGGCGGAGGCGATGCTCTGGTACGCCCGGGCCGCCGACGCCGGGCACGGGCGTGCCGCGCTGCGCCTGGCGCTGCTGGCGCTGCGCCGGGGTGAGCCGGTGCAGGCCGAGAACTGGTGCCGGCGGGCGATCGACTACGGGCCGGCCGAGGTGGCCGAGCGGGCCGGGCGGCTGCTGGGCGCGCTGCACGCGGAGCTCAGCGCGTAGCGCCCCGGCAGCGGGGCGGGGCCCGCCAGGGGGGGCAGGGCCGGTCGGCGCGTCAGGGGCGGCAGTCGGGGCACAGGCCGCGGTAGGTGACCTCGGCGGCGGTGACCGCGAAGCCGAAGCGCTCGGCGGCGGGCAGGGCGGTCAGCGGGTCGCCGTGCGGGTGGACGTCGCGGATCGCGCCGCAGCCGGAGCAGACCAGGTGCTGGTGGGCGCGGTGGGCGTTGGGGTCGTAGCGCTTGGCGCGGCCGTCGGTGGCCACCTCCAGCACCTCGCCGAGGGCGACGAGTTCGCCGAGCGTGTTGTAGACGGTGGCGCGGCTGATCTCGGGCAGGTGGGCGGCGGCGCGGGCGTGCACCTCGTCCGCGGTGAGGTGGACGTGCTCGCCGTCGAGGACCTCGGCCACCACCCGGCGCTGCGAGGTGAGCCGCCAGCCGCGTCCGCGCAGTCTCTCCAGCAGGTCACTCATGGCACCAGAGTAAGTCATGCTCTGAGTTTGGTTCCAGTGTTGACTTAGACAATGTCCAAGTTAGGATCGTGTCATCACGATCGGATCCCTCGGAGGCACCCGTTATGACCACGCAGGACGAGCCGCGCCCGACCCTCACCACGGAGGCGGGTGCCCCCGTCGCCGACAACCAGAACACCGAGACCGCGGGCGCCGGCGGCCCGGCCCTGATCCAGGACCAGCTGCTGTTCGAGAAGCTCGCGCACTTCAACCGCGAGCGGATCCCGGAGCGCGTGGTGCACGCCCGCGGCGCCGCGGCGTACGGCACCTTCACGGTGACCGCCGACGTGTCGCGGTACACCCGGGCGGCGTTCCTGTCCGAGGTCGGCAAGCAGACCGAGGTCTTCCTGCGCTTCTCCACCGTGGCCGGCAACCTCGGCTCGGCCGACGCGGTGCGCGACCCGCGCGGTTTCGCGGTGAAGTTCTACACCGAGGAGGGCAACTACGACCTCGTCGGCAACAACACCCCGGTGTTCTTCATCAAGGACGCGGTCAAGTTCCCGGACTTCATCCACACCCAGAAGCGCGACCCGTACACCGGCTCGCAGGAGGCCGACAACGTCTGGGACTTCTGGGGCCTGTCGCCCGAGGCGACCCACCAGGTGACCTGGCTGTTCGGCGACCGCGGCATCCCGGCCACCTACCGGCACATGAACGGCTACGGCTCGCACACCTTCCAGTGGCAGAACGAGGCCGGCGAGTACTTCTGGGTCAAGTACCACTTCAAGACCGACCAGGGCATCCGCAACCTCACCCAGGCCGAGGCCAACACGCTCGCCGGCGAGGACCCGGACAGCCACCAGCGCGACCTGCGCGAGTCCATCGAGCGCGGCGAGTTCCCCACCTGGACGGTGCAGGTCCAGATCATGCCGGCGGCCGACGCGGCGGCCTACCGCTTCAACCCCTTCGACCTGACCAAGGTCTGGCCGCACGCCGACTACCCGCCGATCGAGATCGGCCGGCTGGAGCTCAACCGCAACCCGGAGAACGTCTTCGCCGAGGTCGAGCAGTCGATCTTCTCCCCGGCGCACTTCGTGCCCGGCATCGGCCCGTCCCCGGACAAGATGCTCCAGGGCCGCCTGTTCGCCTACGCCGACGCCCACCGCTACCGGGTCGGCATCAACGCCGACCACCTGCCGGTGAACCGCCCGCACGCCGCCGAGGCCCGCACCAACAGCCGCGACGGCCACCTGTACGACGGCCGCCACGGGCGGCAGAAGAACTACGAGCCGAACAGCTTCGGCGGCCCGGTGCAGACCGGCCGCCCGCTGTGGGCCGCCACCGCCGTCGACGGCCTCACCGGCAACCACGCGGTGCCCTCGCACACCGAGGACGACGACTTCACGCAGGCCGGCAACCTCTACCGGCTCTACTCCGAGGACGAGAAGCAGCGGCTGATCGCCAACCTGGCCGGCTTCATCGCCAAGGTCTCCGCCGACCGCGAGGACATCGTGGAGCGGGCGGTCGACAACTTCCGCAGGGCCGACGCCGACTACGGGCAGCGGCTGGAGGCGGCGGTCCGGGAGCTGCGCAAGCAGTAGCGGTGACCGGGACCGAGCAAGCGGCGGGCCCCTCGACCAGCACGAACTGGTCAAGGGGCCCGCAACCATTCCCGCCCCGGAGCCGAAGGGGCGCGCCGGTGCCGAAAGGGAGAAGCGACGAGCGAGGAACGAGCGCCGGAGCGCCGACCGTCGGCACCGGGTCCGAGCGTCCCGGAGGCGAGCGGGTGAGTAACTGCTACACGCTCAGCCGCCGCAGGGTCTCCTCGTGCAGCAGGCCGTTGGAGGCGACCGCGTCGGCGCCGCCCGGACCGGGGATGCCGTCCAGACCGGTGAAGCGGCCGCCCGCCTCCTCGACCACGATGCACGGCGCGGCCATGTCCCACAGCGACAGCTCGGGCTCGGCGGCGATGTCCACCGCGCCCTCGGCGACCATCATGTAGGACCAGAAGTCGCCGTAGGCGCGGGTGCGCCAGCAGGCCCGGGTGAGGTCCAGGAACGGGTCGAGGCGGCCGCGGTCCTCCCAGCCGGTGAGGGAGGAGTACGAGAAGGAGGCGTCCTCGATCCGGGACACGCCGGAGACGTGGATCCGGGAGGCCTTGGCCAGGCTGCGGCCGGCGTAGGCGCCCAGGCCCTTGGCGGCCCACCAGCGGCGCTGCAGCGCGGGCGCGGAGACGATGCCGACCACCGGGTGCTCGACGCCGTCCGGGCCGTCCTCCAGCAGCGCGATCAGGGTGGCCCAGACCGGGACGCCGCGGATGTAGTTCTTGGTGCCGTCGATCGGGTCGATCACCCAGCGGCGCGGGCCCGAGCCCTGCAGGCCGAACTCCTCGCCGAGGACCGCGTCGCGCGGACGGGCCCGCTGGAGCACGCTGCGCACGAGCTCCTCGGCGGCCTTGTCGGCGTCGCTGACCGGGGTGAGGTCGGGCTTGGTCTCGATCTTCAGGTCGAGGGCGCGGAAACGCTCCAGGGTGACCGAGTCGGCCGAGTCGGCGAGGACATGGGCGAGTCGGAGATCGTCGTGGTAGTCGGCCATGTCCGAAACCCTAGCGAGCCCGCCCCGATCGGCACAGCCGGGCTCGCGGAGCGGGATGGAGCCGTCCTGAGCCGAAGGGGTGCGCCGGTGCCGAAAGGGAGAAGCGACGAGCGAGGTACGAGCGCCGGAGTGCCGACCGTCGGCACCGGGTCCGAGCGTCCCGGAGGCGAACGGGCGAGTCGCAGCCCTAGTTGTACTGACCACGGAGGTTGGTGACAGGGCTCACGGCCGGGTGATCTTGAAATGAGTGAGGGCCTTCTGGCCAGGTGTGGATTGCGA